>JARFQV010000178.1 GCA_029287615.1 Pseudomonadota bacterium
GGGCGTTGGAATAGAGATAAAAATCATAGGCAAAGAGGCCACCCATGCCCAGACAAAGATACTTGCAGGCCCGGCGTGATTCGGGGCGCGTATTGCGATACAACTGTTCCACCAGCACCAGACCCACCACGGCCATGGTCCTGAACCCGGCCCGCAACAGATCGATACCGGCAATGATGGCCGTATGATCGCCGGAAGTATCGCGATAAAAAACCAGTGACATCAGCAACAGACTATAAGCCGCGCCAATCGTTACGATCTTACGAAAATGTCGTCTGGCTACCGTGGTCTTCTGGCATGCGGCATTGGTGATGATGCGTGCGAGAAAGACAATGAGCACCAGATCACGCAGTGGTTCCAGCAAATAGGACAGGAGAAGCTGATTACCTGCATGCAGGCTGTATGCAGTGATTCCCAGCCAGGCTGCACTGGCCAGGCATGTGTACAGCAACAGGGTTTTCTGCGGGCGGCCACGACGCCCGGTCATCAGTACCAGCGCAAGGATCAGGAAGCACAAGGCTCCCGTCCCGTAACTGATCACACCGATGTCGAACATTTGCAACACTCCGGTACAACCCGGCCTGTAGAGCTCCGCTATCTACCAGGGCTGCCGCATACAACCCCTGTGACCAGTTGGATGCGTTACACGATGCAACTGGATCCACGGCAACGTGCAAGCCGCAACAGGGGAAGGAATAATTACTATAGCCTATTTTACGGGGGGGTTTCCAGACCTTGCCAGCCGGGTCCATGCTTGCATACACCAGCAACCAGGCTGGTAATCGGTAAAAATCATCCGGATTGTCTACAGCACCGTCCGCTATTGTAGCCGGTTACTGAACGTGCTGTACAAAAAAATGCGTTGAAAGGGCGTGGAAACAAAGGGCAGACGAAAATGCCGAAACCTCATGTAAACCAGCAGCCCATGTCAACCCACCCGGGCGCGCAGCGGAGACGGGAGATTCTGGAATCAATCATTCTTCACCACAGATCGCCCACGAACCATATTTGACTGGTTCCGGTTCTCTGTCATACCCAGCCTGCCTCAGGCAAGAAACTGCGGGACTACTGAATCTCGCCCAGGATCTTGCGCGCCTCCTCTATGCCGGGATAGCTGGCATCCTTGCCAACCGCCTTTTCGAGGTGCTCACGCGCCGCCTCCTGATTACCCTGCCGATGATAGGCCATGCCCAGATGATATCGGAAAACGGGTACCTCAGGTGACTGCTCGACTACCTTGCTCAGGACCTCCACAGATTCGTCCACCCTGCCATTGCGCAGATATGTCCAGCCCACCGTATCCATTAGTACCGGCTGGGTTGCATTGCTCAACTTGGAAGCCAGTTCCATCGCGCGGGACAGACTTTCCTGATCCTGTCGATGATCCACCAGGAGAGCGGCAAGATTGTTGATGACCACCAGGTTCTCCGGATTCCTGATAATCGCTTCTTCATAGATGCCGATTGCATCTTCATATTTTCCCATGCTTTCCTGCACCCCCGCCATACCAATCAACAGACGCAGATTGTCAGGCTCTGAAGCAAGCGCCTGCTCATAAGTCTTCAGCGCGCTGTCCAGATCACCGCTCTTCTGATAGATGCCGGCAAGGGCGGTTTGTAAACGAAGATCATTTGGCAATACTTCAAGTCCCTGTTTGAGAGCCGCTATCGCACCCTCGTCATCGTTCTGCCCAAGCCTGGCCTGGGCAAGCTGGGTATAGACAATACTGCTTTTGGCATTGATTCCGATCTGTCGTTCGAATTCCTTCTCGGCCGCCGGGTGATTCTTCTGATCCAGGTAGACCATACCCAGCAGGTCATGGGCAATCCGGTGTTCAGGATTCTTTTCGAGTACCGACTGCAGTCGCGCCTCTGCGGCTTCCGACCGGCCCATGACCAACTCGGTATTAACTATCTCTGCCAGTACAATGATTGAATCCGGCTCCTTTTCCAGTGCCTTCTCCAGTTCGGCAAGTGCCTCATCATATTTTTTCTGGGACTTGTACAGTCTCCCCAGCCCCAGTGAACCGCTCGCTTGTTCCGGGGCAGCCTCTTCCAGCTTTCGAAGTACCCCTTCCAGTTCAGTCGGATCTCCCTGCGCAGCGAGCAACTCGGCCTTCATTTGCAGTGCAGAAGCATTAGCCGGATCTGTCGCCAGTATGGTCTCTACCTGATCCATGGCCCCTGCTTCGTCCCCGGTACTGGTCAGAAACTTGGCCAGTCGCAGCTTGGCATTACTATCATCCGGATTTACCTCCACCGCCTTGTAAAGGGTGTCCAGTGCCAACTCCGAATCCCCGCTGGCATTGTGTGCGGCAGCCAACAGCGTCAACACCTCTACTGAATCCGACTGATCCTTGAGAACGGTACGGAAAGCGGACACGGCACCCGGATAATCCTTGTCCAGCATGGCCTGCTTGCCCTTGACCAGTAGCGCTTGATTGTCCTTCGGATTTTCCTCGAGGACTTCTTCCACCAGTGCGAGAGCCCCTTCCTTGTCTCCCTGCTTCATTTTCAGCTCCGCCAGCTTGCCCCGGGCCTTCAAGCCGTCCAGTTCGTCATCATAACGGTCAATGAGTGTCCGGTAGATAGCCCCAGCCTCTTGCTGACGATTGGACTGCTCATAGAATCCAGCAAGTACAAATTGCAGTTCGGTAAGATCCGGCCTTTCCTCAACTGCCAGCTTGAGTTCGGCCTCCGCTTTTTCCGAACCCTGTGTCTTGGCAAAGAAATCCGCCAGCAACAGGTATCGCTGCGGATCTTCAGGGGCTGCATTGATTGCATCACGAAGAACCTGCTCGGCCTTGTCCGGTTCACCAGTCTGACCGTAATAGGTTGCGAGACTGGTCCTGTACTGCAGGTTGTCAGGGTAGTCCTCGATCAAACCCTTGATGACGCCTTCGGCCATCATCGGTTGTTTCTGAGCCAGATAGAGCTGAAGCAACCGGACACGTACCGGTATTTCATCCGGATTCGCTTCAGTAGCCCGTTTGAGCGTCGCTATCGCCTTTTCCGGATTACCCTCCTCCTCGTACATGGTGGACAGCAGAATCGCGGCCCCGGCCTGGCCTGGCAATGCAGCAATTATTTCCTCCGCCAACACCCTTGCCTCTTGTTTCTTGCCTTCTCGAGCCAGCAACAAGGCATTGAGCGTCCGTACCTCGGGTTCATCCGGAGTCTGCGCCAACACCTCATCCAGTTCCTTCCGCGCCTCGTCAAGACTACCGGATAACATAAAAAACCGCGCAAGATGCGTCCGCGCATCGATGAGCCCGGGGTCCAGAACAACTGCCTTGCGGTAATTATTGAATGCCTGCCTCCATTTTTGATCTTTTTCCGCGATTTGACCCATGTAGTAATATGCTTCTGCCGTCTTCGGATCTATCTGCAGCACATTCTTGAATTCGATCCCTGCCTTTTCGTAGTTCTCCTCCGCAAAGTAGGCCTTGCCTTTCTCCATGTACTTGGCCTTGCGTTCTTCCGCACCCCCGCAGCCTGTCAAGGTAGCTATCAGCAGGATAATCGCCATTAAAAATCCTGCACCATTCTTTATATCAGCCATCCGGTTCTCCATCCTGTCATCATAGATATAGTTCATAATATCAGCCTGCCTCAGCACACTCTCGACGGGAGAGGACTGTTCCATATCGTAAATCCGTATTTTTTTACACCCGATAGATCCTGTATGGCTACGAAAGGTCCCGAATGTCTCGATAGCATGAATATGTCCTTATCAGCACCGGCTCATGCCTGATGTGATAAATGCTTCGATAAACCTGCACCTTGCACGATACTCAATCTGGGTTGAACCGTTTATCTGTAGTTCAACCTGCCGCACCCGATACATGCTCAAGATACCAATCGTACGTAGCCCGCACGCCATCCTCAAGTGTAATTTTCGCCTGCCAGCCCAGGGTATTGAGTCTCGATGTGTCCAGTAGTTTTCGTGGAGTTCCGTCCGGTTTACCGGTATCGAACACCAGTTTGCCCTCATATCCTACAATCCGTCTGACCCGATCGGCCAGTTCCGCAATACTGATATCTTTTCCGACACCAATATTGACAATCTCTTTCCCCGAATAGCCATTCATCAGGAATACACAGGCCTCTGCGCAATCATCCACATGCAAAAATTCCCGCCGGGGCGTGCCAGTACCCCAGATAATCACCTCGGGCTCCCCGTCTACCTTTGCCTGATGGAACTTCCGTATCATCGCAGGTATGACATGCGATCTCTCTGAATCGAAATTATCCTGCGGCCCGTACAGATTCGTTGGCATAACAGAGATGAACTGACAACCATACTGCCGCTGGTAGGCCTGGCATAACTTGATACCCGCTATCTTGGCCACAGCGTACCATTCATTGGACGGTTCCAGCGAGCCGGTAAGCAAATACTCTTCTTTTAGTGGCTGTGGTGCCAGCCTGGGATAGATACAGCTACTGCCCAGGAACACCAGCTTCTCAACGCCAGCCTGCCTCGCACTCTCGATGACATTTACCTCGATCATCAGATTCTGGTAAATGAAATCAGCTGGATAGCCAGAATTCGCCAGAATACCACCGACCCTTGCTGCCGCCAGAAAGACATAATCCGGTTTCTCCCCGGAGAAAAATCCCCTGACCTCCGCTTGCTCGCGAAGATCCAGTTCATTGCTGGTCGCCGTCAATAAATTCGAGTAACCCTCCTTGTGCAGGCATCTGACAATGGCAGAACCAACAAGACCACGATGACCGGCTACATATATCTTTGCATCATGGTTCATAGCATTCGTACTGATTCAATACCAAAAAGGAAAGACTATGGAATTTCCCGGACGCAATTTTCACCCTATTCATTATAGTCAAACGCCGTGAATCCCTCCCTTTTACACATCTCGTCTTTCTGGGCCAGAGCCAGATCCTCACGCACCATCTCAGCCACCATCTGATCCAGCGTAATGCCTGCCTCCCACCCGAGTTTTTCCCTTGCCTTTGACGGATCGCCCAGCAAGCTATCCACCTCCGTCGGACGGAAATACCGCGGATCCACCTCCAGCAACACTTTTCCTGACTTCACATCATAACCCTTTTCATCCACGCCCCGCCCCTGCCAGTCAATCCGGATTCCGATCTCGGCAAAGGCAGCATGCACAAACTCGCGCACCGAGTATTGTTTCCCGGTAGCAATCACAAAATCTTCCGGTTCATCCTGCTGCAGCATCAACCACTGCGCCACAACATAATCCCGCGCGTGTCCCCAGTCACGTCTTGATTCCAGATTACCCAAGTAGAACTTGTCCTGCAGCCCCAGTTTGATCCGCGCTACCGCCCGGGTAATTTTGCGAGTCACGAAGGTTTCACCGCGTATGGGTGATTCATGGTTGAACAGGATCCCGTTACAGGCATAGATGCCATAGGCCTCACGGTAATTCACGCAAATCCAGTAGGAATAGACTTTTGAGGCCCCATAGGGACTACGTGGATAAAATGGAGTAGTCTCCTTCTGAGGAATCTCCTGAACCTTGCCAAACATCTCACTGGTGGATGCCTGGTAAAACCGGGTCTTCTTTTCCAGGCCCAGTATACGGATAGCCTCGAGCAAACGCAGTGTGCCGAGGGCATCCGCGTTGGCGGTGTATTCCGGTGTCTCGAATGAAACGGCCACATGACTCTGGGCTGCCAGATTGTAAATCTCATCTGGTTGCACCTGCTGAATGATCCGGATCAGATTGGTTGAATCTGTCAGATCACCGTAATGAAGTACGAAGCGCTGGTCCTGCTCATGCGGGTCCCGGTAAAGGTGATCGATACGATCTGTATTGAACGAGGACGCTCGCCGTTTGATACCATGGACTTCATAACCCTTGCTGAGCAACAGTTCCGCAAGATATGCACCATCCTGCCCGGTAACCCCGGTAACAAGGGCTACCTTTCCGTTTTTGATTTCACCAACCATAATGATTTCACCCTGGATTTCTCTTTCATCCCGGGATATGCGGATCCTCTGCAGATCCTCAGATTCTGCTTATTCCTCTCAAGGCAATCACCACCAGGGCAACCAGCCCGGAAACTGTCATGACATTCCAGCGATTCTTCATATGCTTGATCACCAGTTCGCTGGCGTAGAACAGAATCACCAGTTTCACGACCATGGCAACGACACCAGATTCCTGCAATTCCAGTCCCGGTAAAAGACTGATGACCAGCACCATCATAACGACCAGATAGTCGAGCGGTGTCAGCCTGAATAACTGGTTATTAACAAAGCGTACCGCAAGCACCATGGCAACGATCAATACACCGAAGAAGAGATAGGTATAGATATCGGGACCGGCCAGGTACTCAGGCTGATTGGTATTGACCAGGTAGACAATAAAGGCAATGGTTACATACATAAGCAAGCGCAGATACAGGAACCATACCCTGTATCCCAGAATCAATCGGAGCAGCAGCAAGACCGCCAACAGGGCCGCAATCATCCCGAAATCCTGCGGAACTTCGGTTATCAGGGCTGAACCGACCACCAGATACAGCGCAATGCATGCCTCAATGACCAGAAGTGGCCATGTGCGAAACCACGGATTCCGGCCGACCGACCTGATAAAATCCACCAAAGGGATATTCATCTGCCCCCTGTGAGCCTGCCAGTTCCTCTGCTCGGCGAGTATCAACAGCGTAAATACCAAGCCACATACCCCCAGGTATATGCCCACAAGCAGGCTGTCCGATTCATAGCAGAGGATTACACCACATAAAACAAACAAGGCCTGAATCGAATAAATAATCACTACAGATTCATAATGATGAAATCCAAGTTCCAGAAGGCGATGATGAATATGGTTTTTAGTCGCCCGAAACCAGTTCATCCCTCGATATATTCGCTGTGCAAAGACGGAAAGGATATCGATGATGGGCAGCCCCAGCAGCAGCAAGGGTGCTGCTGGACTCAAGGCCGGATTGACATCCTGTGTCAGCAGTACAGCCAGTACTCCCAACGTAAAGCCGAGAAACTGGCTACCACCGTCACCCATGAATATGTGTGCCGGATGTGAGTTATAACGCAGAAAACCGAACACTCCACCAATTACTGCGACCACGATGACCACCATGCTCATACCGTCGGCAAGATAGGCCAGATAGCCAATCCCGGTCAGACTCATCAGGGACTCACCACCCGCCAGACCATCCAGGCCATCCGAATGATTGATGGCATTGATCATGCCGATCAACGCCATCACGGTAAACGGCTTGCCTACACTGGAGGAAACAGTATCCAGCCCCATGAAAGGCAGGTGAGAGACATACACATCCCCCAGATAAACAATCGACAGGACAGCGATGAACTGACCGATAAATTTCACATAGTGGCCAAGTTCCTTGATATCGTCCCAAATACCGAACGCAAGCAATATGACCGAGCCAAACAGGTACCAGGCCAGAACCGTATCAATCGGCAACCAGATCATGATCGGGACCAGCGCGCCGACCACGATACCGACACCGCCCACCCTTGGCACAGGCACGGCATGCACCTTTCGCGGATCCGGCTCATCGATCATG
>JARFQV010000232.1 GCA_029287615.1 Pseudomonadota bacterium
CTTGATTCACCCGACTATTCACCTCTGTCAACCATCATGATCCGGCGCATGCCGAGATCCTGCTTGCGAAAAATTCCTCGTCATATTCTGTCGACAGCCTCTGGGCTTCATTAATCAAACTCACATAACCATTACCCAGAACATTGAAATATTCCCAGACAATCTCACCTTCCTGGTCAATCTCGAATGCCCTGCCCTTTCTTGACTCTGTAATCAGAATATTACCATTTGACAAATACTGATGTTTGCCCATTATATCGGTGAAAAATGGCTGCTCATCATCCCCGGAATATCGTTCGGTCACGCTTCCGTCAATCGCAGAGATAGTAACGATCCGGCTATGGTAGCCATCATCATCCGGGGCCAGATTGTTGTTATCAAATACAGAAATCGTATTCCCGTCAATAAAGTCCGGGTCGTGCTGACGCAAGACGGTACCGATTGTCATAAACCGTATTTTCATGTCATCAGGATTTACCACCATCACGGCATTGATATTGCGCAGAGAGATCATGATATCACCGTGCCTGAATACACCCTCTTCCATGCTAACGGGAAAGGTCTTGACGTCATTTAGATGCAGGGTATCGCCTGTAACAGTCGTCACCCTGCTCTTCAGGGTCGACAGGTACAGAAGACCATTGAGGCCATTACGTTTAAGTATGTCAAATACGGAAAATTCTCCAGTCACCTCGCCATCCTGCGTGATTTTCAATATCGTAAAGTCTTCAAATGGCGGCACATGGTTTGGCAGTCCCTTGACTGGTTTCCTGCGTGTAATCTGACCAGGGACCCAGAAGATGTCGTTTTCATCGAGATAAACTGAATGATGGGTTCTATACGGGAGCCGCCAGACAACTTTACCGCACACATCGAGCCGCACCATACCCAGCTTTTCAAAGCTGAAGACAAGATCACCATCAGGCATCAGCATCATGCCCAGTATATGGCCGCCCGGCTTTGATTTAGGTCTGGTATCCAGGTGTGTGGCATCAGGCCAGATATTGAACCAGTCAATATCCCAGCTATGAATCACCTGGCCATGGGTATTCACAACCCTGGTTGTCAAGTCACGATCTGCCCCCACACCGTTAACCAGCGTCAATCCGGGTTCAATTGCCACGGCATTGTGCACAATACTCTTTTCCTGCCGGGTAGTTTCAGCGTAGTACCAGGGGACCGTGGTCTTTGTTAGTTGCAGTAATTCTTCTGCGCCCTTGATTGCATGCTGGATCAAAGGGATCGGGAAGAGGTTTAGTCGATATGATAAAACGCCATATCCGTATACAAATACCGACAACGAAAAACAGAACAGTATTAATCCGTAATTTCTTGATTTCATATCTCTGAAGTTCCAGATTCATGAGTGGTTATAGTATTCACTGGCAATATACCTGTCAGTCGATCCGGATAGAGTTATCATGCAGTTTCTGATTGATCTCGTTCGCATGCACAAGCATGTCCGGATCCAATGCTGATGAATCTATGGAATGTTCCCTGGCCGGCCGTAGTTCGCCGGCCTGGCAGACAAGGGCTTCCGGATCGCGCAATCTCAGCACCTCTGCCAGGCGCGCGAGTGATTCATGTGGATTGCTGATCAGGTCGGCATAGGAAAGCAGGTGTACGGTATCTGATTGCCTGCTCAGAATATAACGATAGGCAGCAATCCAGTAGTCCAGCCAGAAACCCAGGCCAGTTGCATCAGGACGCCGGTCAGATTTTATCCAGTCATTAAAATTAACCGGTTTGAGATTGTCACCGAAGTCATAGTGCCCAATACCTTCCATGTATCTTGCACTGAACCGGTCCTGTGAATGCATTGCAAGGAAACGCTGGTGCTGATTAAGCAGCGATGCTGCATGATCAAGAGGATCGCGGAAGGGAATTATTACGGTGGCATCCGGAAAAACATCCTGAAGGATATCCAGGCGAGCGATATTCCCGTTGTTTTTTGATGCGTATCGCCTGCCAGGCTCACCTCCCTGGTTACGGAGGGCGATAATCTTGCGCATGTGCCTGGTAAAAAAGTCCAGAAATTCATCATCACCACAGTCGGTCCATGGCTCGATATGCGAATCCCGGTAATGGTCCTTCCAGAACAGGCGCCATATGATTTCCTCGAAGGCTTCCGGACTTTGCAGGGATATGCTCAAGCCATCGCCATGCGCCCGTTCCCTGGGTGCATCATCCTGCTGGAATCTGCTTGAAAATTTCTGCCAGAGCATCGGGCACAGAACAAAAGGCATATCGCGATATGTATGCGTGGCAAACTCGCCGGTTTTCACCAGCAGATTCAGCAAGATGGTCGTTCCGGCCCTCGGTAATGCGGTGATAAATACAGGTTGCTTTACGACGATTCCTTCCAGTTGTTTTGCGTAAAGGCGGTCCTCTATATCAGAGACATTCAGCTGTACCGCACCGGTAGAAAAGCCGATTCGGTGCAACCATTTTTCAGGAACGCTGTATCGGTTCTCGTAACTCAACGACTGAACCTCCGCAGACCATAGTAGGCAGCGAATCCGATCACAGTGGCACCCAGCAGGAAATCCCAACGCAGCAGCATATCGATGCTGCTGTCTAGCGATAGCAGACCGGTAATATCTGCCAGCCAGATGATCGCGAATGGTGTCAAAAGGGCAACGGCGCTTCCGAGCAATAGCAGACCCAGCAGTTTGAAAAGTACAATCGCATTCTGCTGCATGTGCCGCTCCTTGGAATCATCATCCAGTTGCGGATCCTTGAGCACCGCGATGGATTCCCTTGTCCTCGCCAATACCTCCGCTGTTTTGGGAATCAGACCCACGAAGTGCGCAAGCACCACAAATCCCACAACGACCAGGCTTGCTCCCAGAATCCCTTCCATCAGAAATCTCCGCTCACTAGTCTTCCCCGGATATGTTGCTGCCTTGCTTGTTGCCGGAACTGTCCTGCATGCCACGACGACGCTTGATCAGGCGTTTCATCGGAAACCACAGAAAACCCACGATTGCCACCAGAACCGCTGCAACAAGTGCCAGAAAAGAACCCAGACCGGACACCACGCCTCCCGGGCCAAGATAGGCATACACGGGGCTTGTGAGCGTCAGTAGCAGTACAGCAACTGCGCTGGATGATAATTTAGACATAATAGACCTCATATTTCATATCAAACAATTATCCATCACCTGGACCGCAAGCCCAGGCTGACACCTGGTCATGTGTCATTGGGTAGCGGGTTGCCTCCAGGACTTCCGGTATCAGTTCACCGTCATACCGTTCATGAATCCATTCCCAGACCATACGCCCGTCGGGCGTCACCTCGAACGCCCGACCGGGACGTGCTTCGGTTATCAGCATATTTCCATTATCCAGTTGTTGCCACTTACCTGCCAACCTTGTATAAAAGCCGGGTGCATCATCTGTCGGATACACAATCCGGGTCTTGCCCGTATGCGGTTGCATGGCGAGAATTCGGCTGCCCCCCAGCATCGTACCCCGTTCAGTAAAGTCCATATTGTTATCAAACATTGTTATCCAGCCATCGCCGGTAAAATCCGGGTCGTGTTGTTTTAAAAACGGGTCAGTTTCGTGCCATTTCACCTTGCCGGTATCCGGGTCCATCACCAGAACCATATTGATTCCCCTCATGGAAACAACCAGATCACCAGACTCGAACATTGGGTATTCTGCGGCTATATTGTCAGGTAATGCCTCTATATCATTAAGATGAACAACATCCCTGGTTGTAGTGTCTGCAATTTTTACAAGGTAACGTTCAAGACCATTGTCATACAGTGCCTTGACCAGATTGATATCACGCA
>JARFQV010000281.1 GCA_029287615.1 Pseudomonadota bacterium
AGGAATATCCCGACACGGGCTCGAAATCGACTATCATATTTTCTGACCAAGGCTGGGTAACTCATTATGTCCATTCCTGATTCCAGGCAACACGATCAAAGGGAGAAATCAGGCGTCATCCGTTGGGGTATTATCGGCTGCGGTGATGTCGTAGAGCGCAAGAGTGGTACATCGTTTCAGGATGCGACACGCAGCAATCTTGTGGCGGTGATGAGGCGCACGGAAAGCCTGGTGGAAGATTTCGCACGCAAGAACGATGTACCGTTCTGGACCACTGATGCAAAGGAACTGATCAATCACCCGGATGTGGATGCCGTCTATATTGCAACACCGCCGTCACACCACCTGGACTATGCACTACAGGTCTGTCGGGCTGGAAAGCCGTGTCTGATAGAGAAGCCGGTTGGACGATCGGCAGTTGAATGCCAGCAGATCAGCGATGCATTTGCAGGACAGGGTATTCCCTGGTTTGCCTCCTACTACCGTCGTTATCTGCCCAAGTATGTCCAGGTCAAGGAGTTTCTCGATTCCGGGCAGATCGGACCGGTTGTAGCCGTACACTATCGCTACAGCAGGCCACCGCTGGGCGGGGGTAACTGGAAGATGAGCCCGGAAGTTTCCGGTGGAGGAAGCTTCTTTGATGTGGGGGGGCATGTCCTGGACCTGCTGGACTACTGGTTCGGTCCCATCGAGTTTACCGGGGGTGGTGCAATGAATGTATTGCCCTCACACGAGGTTGAGGATGCCGTGTCGATTTCCTTTCGCGGTGCTGAGGGAATGGTTGGCACGGGGTTGTGGAATTTCGCCGCGCCCAGGACGGAGGAGTACATCGAGATCGAGGGGATGTGGGGCAGGGTCAGACTTGAGTGTATGGAGTGCTGGTCGCCTCTGGTTACCGAGGTATCTGCAGCACGACTGGGGCGCAAGCCGGGTACCCCCCTTGAGCGCAAGATCCGGAAACTGAGAGGGAAGAAGGCACGCAAGTGGGACAGGACGGAGCATCGTTTTACACCCATTGCCTATGTACAGTTACCGATGATTCAGGCGGTTGTCGACGCACTGCTCGATGGTGTGCCTTCCCGCCAGGCGGGCGACGCTGCCCTGCGTACCTCAAAGGTGATGGATGCCGCGCTCCGCGAATACTACTCGGGGAGGCATGATGCCTTCTGGGAGCGTCCCGATACCTGGCATAGCATACGCAACAGGGCCTTGCGCCAGGAGAAGGCACCGGCAACCGGAGAAACGGAGCAATACCGGCTGCCGGAAGAAGATTTACGCTTCTTCGAGGAGAGCGGATATCTGGGTCCGTTTCGCTGCGATGCGCCGGAATGGAAACATATCATGGTTCCCGCCAAATCGGATCGGCTGAACCTGCATCTCCAGGATCCCGAACTGTTCCGCCTGTGTTCCCATCCATGCATCATCGAACGGGTTGACCAGGCCCTGGGCGGCGGCGGTGTTTCATTGATGAAGACACGCATCTGGCGCAAGCCCCCGAACAGCGACAGCAAGATTCCCTGGCACCAGGACGCCGGCCTGCATAACGGTGGATTCCGGCCGGACGGGAGTGCGGCGCCATCGGTCACGGTCTGGTTTTCGCTCGACGGCGCATCCTCTGAAAAGGGAGCGGTCAAGGTCATACCGGGAAGCCACCATTCCCTGATTGGAAATGTGGCAAAGGGGTTGTATTCAGATCTCGAGGTAAAGGGCTATCTGGAGGGTGTGGATCTGAATGCGGCGGTGGAATTGCCTGCAGAGGCCGGTGAATTCTACTTGTTTCACTCCTGGATTCTTCATGGCAGTGAGTCCAATGTTTCGCAAATGCGGCGAACCGGTCTGAATATGCGTTTTGTACAAACCGGCGATGAGGTGGATCCGGATTTTGAATACATTGTATTGAAAAAAAAGGAAAGTCACCCTTCAGAATCGCATGAAACTCAAGCGAACCGGCGGAGTGACCGCTGCGAAACACCGGTACGGACTACAAGTTAGATCCAGTTCGTGTTCACTGCCCCCATTTCAAACACCCGGATTGATCCGGGATCAGGGTCTTTACGTATTGCTCATGGTTGTTGCATTGCGGTATACAGGCATACAGCCAGTAAACTGTTGTCCGGTATGGTGTGAGTCTCGTTTTGAGTAATCAAAAAGGCCAGGTATCGCTATGGGCCGACAGCCTGGCGTTGCTTGGTCTGTATCTATTTTCCTGTTTCGCCTGGTTTCCTGATAGCGATGCCCTCGTAACGCTGGAAAAGTTGCCTGATTTCGAGGCCATTCTGGGTCTGACGGCTGTCGCTATCGCGTGTTTTATCGATGGACGTCGAGTACATGGTGGACTGCGGGAAAGGCCTCTTTTCTGGCTGACGGCCGGGATCGTCGCCTACCTGCTCATACATGGGGTCAGTACGATCCTGGAACAGGGACCCATTGGTGGATTCCGTAACCGGCTTGCCTACACCGGTATCGTACTGATCACCTTCGCGTGCATTCTGGACGCCGGTCGTGTCTGGTCAGTCGCCAGGCGTTCTCCCCTGATATGGCTGTCTGTGATTAGCATTGTGTACATATTGCTGCGAGCAACCGGTGCGGTACAGACTGATCCGGGTTCCGCGCACTATCATTGGAATGATGCACTTACCCTGTCTGCTCTTTGCCTGTTCCCTCTTGTGGCCTGGTCTGTTGGCGCCAGGCAGCATCGCATCCTCATTGCGCTAGGTCTTGCGCTGTTTGGTTTTGTATTTGCTCGTCTCGAGGACCTCGGTACTGAATGGATGGGTGACGAGGGATGGCGCATTCTCGTCCAATGGCTGTATTCCCGTGATCCCATGGGACTGGGATCGGTGATCGCACTTGGACAGTATTCATCAGCCGCAGCGTTGGGAGTAGTGCTCATGACGCCGCGAGTGTGGAACTCGATTAATACGGAATCGTTGCGGTGGATAGTGATCTTTTTGTGGCTGATACTGGCTCTTTTTCTGATGGAATTGGTGGTGATGTCGCAGTCCAGGGGGGCATGGATTGCGTTGGCGGCAGTCACAATGGCCATCATCGTTTCGGAATGGATGCAACCCGCCAGCAAAAAACGGCGAGCCGATCTTTCCCTGCTCACCCTGGTAATCATCATGATGGCTGTCCTGGGCTATCTCAATCGTGAACTGATTACCAGTCGTGTCACCCAGGAGAGCGGTACCATAAAACAAGTGATAAAGGGGGATTTCGGTGAGGTATCAGCACGCAATAAGGACGGTGGCGTTCGTTCGGTGGGTGTGCGCGTCCATATGATGCGTTTCGGCGTGGACTCCTGGAGAGAGAATCCGGTTTTCGGGTACGGGCCCGGTGCAACGCCGTTGCTGCTTCGGGAGAAAGAAGAAGTCTCAATGGGTATCTATACTGACATGCACAACATATACCTGGAGACACTGGTGCGCCTCGGACTGGTTGGTGCAGGATTGCTCCTGGCCGGTTTGTGCCTGATCGGCTATTCTGCGTGGCGTGCCTGTCGGGAAGGTTTCCTGGATCGGGACGTGTTTCTCGTCCTGGCCGGGGCCATTGCCCTACACCTGCTGGTCGGTTTCATCAATTTCCGCATGCTTGACCAGGACTGGCGTTTTTACTGGTGGCTGTTTGGCGGTGCGATGGCCAGCTTCGCCATATTTCCCGGGTTGAAACAATCTTCTGAATCCACCGCACCGAATTGACGGGAAAGGAGTCGATCCGGAAATACACCGGTTACTCTTCCTCGACATACACGGTTTGTTGTCCGTGGTCGTTTATTCTGGCGAACCCGGGAAGTACCTGTGTGACCCGGGTCCTGGGAAAAACAGGCCCTGGTGAGATGGGTTCAACAGATAAAACGGATGTTCCAAGAGCAGCATTTCTTCCGGCGCTACTGTTCAGTTCCCGGCTTTTTTGAGCACTCCCGGACAACCTCCTCGAGCTTGACCAGGTGCTGTCTCGCATTGCGCCGGACGGTCTCCAGATCGAAATGCTCAAAAGTGCGCAGCAGCTCCGTTTGTGCTTCGGGAGAGCGCAACTGGTATATCTTCCAGAACTGTCCGGTATTCCAGCATAAATCACCCAGTCCCAGTTCCTGGTAACACAGTCTGGTTTTTGGCAGTGGAAACAGGGCGATACTGGGAATACCATAACTCATTGCAACCATTCCCAGGTGTAAACGATTGGTAATGAGCAAATCGAATGACTGCACGCACTGTACGCCGTCATCCACGGAGTGAAACTTGTAATATGTGCAGTTTGAACGCATTCGGGATGGATAAAAGGCCTGATAATCTCCATACAGCTCATCAGCGCCAAACATGGACTCAAGAAAAACGAAGTCGCAATCCTGTCTCATTCGGGTAAGAAAGAAAAAGATGCGGGGTAGCAGGCGTTTTTCGCGAACACTGTGAGGGTACAGATTGATACCTATTCTGGGTCTACCCTTGGCCTTGTTGGATGAAACGCGCGGGAAGAAAGAGGGGGTTCTCCAAACTACGTCCTCATAATGGGCACCACTGGTACCCGCTTCATCCAGAATCGGGAGGTCGGCACGAAGCCGCAGTGTTACATATTCCGCCTGCTTGACGAGATGGCGTCGAGCGGGAGGTACAATATTGTCCAGAGGCAATCCCTGGCCACCGATGGAGAAACAGAATACCGGTTTGGATTGCTGCCGGCATAAATACAGCAAGGTTTCCAGTTGATGTCCGAGGAACGAATCCTTTTCCTTGGGTTGCAGGATCCCGCCGCCGCCGTAGACAATCAGGTCGTTCGTATCAACGAATTCCTCCAGCGAGGTACTGATCGAAAAGCCGTATGGCCCGTACTCGGTTGGCAGACCGAATATGGTGAATTCGACCCCCATTTCCTGCAGGGATTTGCCAAAAATGACGGCCATCAGGTCGTCGCCGAAATTTCTGGCTGAATATACACCGAACAATCCAATCCGGCAGTCGGAAGAATCCATGATCAGTCTTCAATAAAAAACATTGATAAACAATTAGTTTAACAGAGGCTCGGGATCTCAACCAGCGCAACGGTCGAGTCGCGGTGGTGGTGAGCGTGCAGGATACGGACTGCGTGTGACGGGTGCAGGCTTCGATTGCTTCCTGGTGTATAGTACCGGTAAATCAGATGAGTGATCCGTTACCTTTCTTGACCGCAGGCGACGGGCGAACGTACTTTACAGGCTGGGTAGTCCAGAGGAATATTCTTCCTCGGTGCATGATACACATTGGCCCACTGGCCAGGTTCCGGAGTAAATGAAATGCTGTCTTGGAGAAAAAAGCGCGGGCGCAGGAAGCAGGGTGATGCCGAACACTGGTTGAAGGAGCGTGAATACTGGTCGCAGCGCATGGAGAGCTGGTATCGGGACAAGTATTCGCTGGAACTTGATTCCATACAGGATGATCCTGGCCAGGTGCCTTCGCTGGAACTGATTACCGAAATTCAGAGAAAGGGCAAGGCGGAGCCCAATACCTTTCTTGCATCCGGGCAGCGTACCGTCCTCGAATATCTGGAAGAGTTGAATGATCACGGCTACGATCCACGTGATTTTGAGCGCATTCTGGATTTCGGCGTCGGTCTTGGCCGGTTGCTGCGGCATTATTTCCCGTTCCCCGCGGAATTGCATGGATGTGATGTCACGGAAAAGGTTGTCAACTACTCGCAAGGCATCTATGGACAGCGGGCACGCATCGAGCAAAGCCGGTTAACGCCACCGTTGCCATATGAAGACCAGTATTTTGACTATATCTACGCCAATTCTGTGTTTACCCATATCCAGCACGATTTGCTCCCTGACTGGATAGCGGAGCTGGCCCGTGTTGCAAGGCCGGGAGCCTGTGTGATCGTTACTGTTTATGGCACTAACCGTTATCTCGGTCATGTGCCGGAGAGGGAGTTTGACCAGAGAATACGCCAGCAGGGATATCTGGAGTGGGGAACCGGGCATGTAAAACAGAACTGTCTCTACGCGACCCCCGGGAAATTGCGTGAGTGGTGGGGTTCACATTTCGAAGTGCTGGAATACAGGCCGCAGTTCAAGGATCAGGATCATCTGGTGATGCGTAGATCCTGAGGACTGGTTGACAGGCGTGGGGGATGGTATCTGTATGCCTGTGCGGCCGGGAAAACAGGATTCAGGGCTGCTCAACCTGGTTTATATCTCGGGCAGGCAGCATCGTGCGAAGATCGTTACGCATTTTTTGTGCGATCAGCTTATGTCCTTCCGGATTTGGGTGTCCATCGACAAAGGAGATGCGATAAGCGGGGTCGTTGCGTACCGCATCGGGCGCAGTTAATGTGGTTATTCCCCTGGTTTTCAGATGATTCGCATAGAGTTTCAGGATCGGGTTTGTCTCCAGTTCACTTTCCGACGCCCAGAGATAGACAACGAGGCTGATTCCCTGTTTTTCACTGAGCCTGATGAGTCCATCCAGTGCAAGCCTGGCATCTGTCCATTGCGGTGATTCCGTGCTCAGGCCGGGGCCGCCACCCCCGCCTGCCTTGAAATATTCCGTCCAGAAATACCTGATGTACGCGAACAGATAGGAGTGCTTGACGGCGAAGCGCCGTACGTCTTCCAGCATGTTGGTCAGAAAGGATTTTGGTCTATCGGCTTTCGGGAAAAGTACCTGCTTGTCGACTTCCGTACGGCCCTCTTTTTTCGGCTCGATATCATTGAAGACCACAACCAGTACCAGCAGATCCGGTTGATAGGTAGAGCCGATTTCCCTGAAAAACTCATACTCGGTCCTTGTGTTCCAGGAACAGACACCGGCCGGTATCACTTCGATGGATTCGTTACTCGCATCATAGGCGTCTTGAAGAAGAGCCGGGAAAGTCGATTCATACCGGACTCCCCAACCGTAGACGACTGAGTCGCCAAGGATCATGATTCGTGACGTGTCTGCAGGCTTTGCGGGACTGAATTCCGGGCCACGGAATCCGTGGCTGTTGAACGAAGTCTGAATGCCCTGAAATGTGTCTTGCAGATTTGGCTCGTGATGGTAGGCAAATACCTCATGTGGTACCGTTCGCTTGAAGTACCTTTTGATCTCGTAGATGTAACTGATTCCGATGGGATCAAAAATTCTGAACAGGATTTCAGTCGCAATGACGGAAACAAGTATCAGGTAGGATAAATATCGTATTAGCGACAGCATTCAGGGCTCCATTAGCAACCAGTGCAGACCGTCACTCCTTGCCCGGCTGTTAACGGCGTCCTTATTGCCCATTCCGGGTCGCTGGTCTCCGCCATAGCCCCGCTCTGACTCCGTCAGGTGCCATGCCGGCCAAAAAGATTCAAAGACTCCAATTTTACAGTACACCGGAACTGCTGTTGAGGCTTATGGTACATCAGGATTCTCAGCAAGCCGAAATTTTCCGCTTTGTTTGCTTTTTATTACAATTGCTTGTGCTTGCCGGCCATCATTCTATCCGAAAGGAGCTGCTTTCGGGCATTGCACATCGCTCCCTGATCACCGGTGACCGGGCGCAGCCGAGCATCCGCACCGCTACCCGGATACTCGATAAGTTGTTATTGACATGCGATAATATCGGGGTGGCTGATGCTCAGGGTAAGCCTGTGCTGTTTCACTTTCCGGCAGGGACAGTATGCCGGACAAAGCCAGCAGTGTATGGAAAGATTTTCGAATACCCAATCCGCAAGGGACAAAGAATGAAAGTTCATAGTGTTCTGGAGAATGTGACAAAAGATCACATCTGTCTCGAGCCATATCCTCATCTGGTGATAGATAATTGCCTGCCTGAGGACTATTACCAAAAACTGGCGGAAACATATCCGGATAACGAAACAATCATCACTTTCTGCAAGAATCACCCCTATCGCCCATCCGAACTCGCAGAAGGGGCTGAAAAGCAGAACGCGCGATATGATATCCCGGCATTCCAGGCGCTGGATCAATCAGAAGTTCTGCCACAAATCTGGCTGGACTTTGTTCGATTTCACACTTCCCGGGAATTCTACTCCCAGGTGGCGGCGTTGCTGGGTGATGTCATAGTGAGAACCTATCCCTCGCTGGAGCCGAAAATCGGCAAATCCTTACAGGACTTCACGACGGGTGTTCGGTTTGGTTCCGACAGCGACGTTTCACTCGACTGTCAAATCGGCATCAATACCCCTGCAACAGAAAGGTCGAGCGTCCGGGGGGTTCACACCGATGCCCCCGAGGAACTCTATGCCATGCTGTTGTACATGCGCGAGGAGGCAGATGATACCGAAGGTGGTGCCCTCCAGGTCTACAAGTGGAAAGATGATCGTCCCCGGTTGTTCAATAATTCCGAGGTTGAGGAAGATGATGCCGAACTGGTGAAGACTGTCGATTACAAGGCAAACAGGCTGGTGATTTTCGTGAATACGGATGCATCACTCCATGCGGTCACTCCGAGAGAGGCGTCTACTTATACACGTAAACTGGTCAATATCATCGGGGAAGTCGATAAATCCATTCCTGCCGGACTTTTTCAGCAGCGTCAGAAATATCCAAGAGTAAAAAAATCCAGGAGTCCCATGCAAAAACTGGTTTCAAAGGCCAGGAAGAAGCTGGGTTTCGCCCGGAAGTAATCTCCTGACCGGCAACGCAGGCAGTTGCGGGTACCAACCCAGGCCTGGTTCGACTCTTGCCGGACGCTCCCGGCATTCTGCCTTCCGTGACATTCGTAATGAACTGTAGATGGCCGCATCCGGCTTCTGCCCCGACCATTCTCCAGTATCCCTGCAACCGTGCCTGCCGCGATACGGATATCCCCCGGGACCGGAAGATCCGCTGACGCGACATCATTGAGAGCGATTCCGGGCAAAACATGGCCCGGATCATTTCTGAATAACATCTTTTACGGTATTGGTATCAACTTCATGTTCGGGTATTGCGCCCGATATATTAGCAGTTCATCAAAGGGTTCTTTTCTGTGGGGTTTGGTGATAGTCACCAATAATCAGTATATTGAAATCTTTCCATGATATGAGGCGCTCCAGCCAGGCCTCCTGGGTATGACCTGTTCGCCCCGGCTGAATTCCGGGTCAGGTGCACTGAAATCGCATGACAACAGCTAAACAGAAAGAAAATGGAACCGAGCGGGTGTTGCTGGTTGATGACAACCCGACAAACCTGCAGGTTCTTTACCAGACACTGGATGGTCGAGGATACAGGCTACTGGTTGCCAATAATGGCGAGCAGGCCCTGTCGATCGCCAAAAAGACCATGCCGGTTCTGATCCTGCTGGATATCATGATGCCTGTTATTGACGGATTCGATACTTGCAGGAAACTGAAAGAAGATCCGGATACAGCAGGATCCGCGGTGATCTTTTTGTCTGCGCTGGATGATGTCGGCAACAAGGTAAGGGGATTTGGTACCGGTGCCGTGGATTACATCTCCAAACCATTTGATCCCGATGAGGTCATTGCACGGGTGGAGACGCACCTGAAGATCCGGCGTCTGGAAAACGACCTTTCGCTGAAAAATGAGGAATTGAAGCAACTGAACGAACACCTGGAGCTGAAGGTGCGTGAACGCAGTGCACAGCTATTGCGTGGCAGGGATGCCGTTATCATCGGTATGGCTCGTTTGGCGGAAACGCGAGACAATGAAACCGGGCAGCACCTGGAGAGGATGTGCCGGTATTCGGAGATGCTGGCACAGGAACTTGCCGCAACGATACCGGAACTCGATGATGACTGGATCCGCACCATCCGCATGACCGCTGCCCTGCATGATATCGGCAAGATTGGCATACCGGATGCAGTCTTGCATAAACCAGGGAGGCTGGATTCCGAGGAGCGAAGGGTCATGGACAGGCATCCCGCCATCGGTGGCGAGACCCTGATGGAGATTCAGGAACAATGGGGTGGTGAGAGTTTTCTTGAAATGGCAAGTCAGATTGCCATGCATCATCATGAAAAATGGGATGGAAGCGGCTATCCTGCGGGCCTTGCCGGTACAGCAATTCCGCTGGCAGCACGAATCGTGGCGCTGGCGGATGTTTATGATGCCCTGACCAGCAACCGTCCCTATAAAAAGGCCTGGACCCACGAGGCCGCCATGACCTTCATCAACGAGGGGAGTGAAAGCCATTTCGATCCGGCTGTGGTCAGCGCCTTCAACGCCCTCTCAGATGAATTCAGGCAAGTGGCCAGTGCGTTTCACAACCAGGAGGCGGAAGATTCCTGATCATGGTGTCCGTATCAACACTACACGCCGAGCCGGTTCCTGACACGGTCCTGATGGTGGATGACAATGCCACCAATCTGCAGTTGCTCTATCAGACACTGGATGGGCGTGGTTACAAATTGCTGGTGGCAAAAAGCGGCGAGCAGGCACTCAATATCGCTGCCCGGGCACAACCCGCGCTGGTGCTGCTGGATATCATGATGCCAGGCATGGATGGCTATGAAGTGTGCGAACGTCTCAAGCGTGACCCCGTTACGGAAAAGATTGCGGTGATCTTCCTGTCAGCACTCGATGATACCAGTGACAAGGTTCATGGTTTTCATCTGGGTGCCGTGGACTACATTGCCAAACCGTTTCAGGTCGAGGAGGTGATTGCCAGGGTGGATACCCACCTGAAGATTCATCGTCTCGAGCAGGATCTGGAGAGACGTAACCGGCAGCTTGAAATCCTCAATGACCGTATTTTGCAGGCAATGGGTGAAGGTATCTTCGGTCTGGACAGGAAGGGGCAGGCAATATTTGTCAATCATGCAGCTGCAGCAATGACGGGGTGGTCCGAGTCCGATCTGACTGGAAGTGACCTGCTGGATGAAAAGGCAGACGGAGCCCGCATGCCCATGGCCGAGTGTGTGACTCCGTCCAGCCTCACAGACGGCAGGATCCACTTTGTGGATACTGCCAGTTTTATTCATCGTGATGGAAGCCGTTTCCCGGTGGAATACAGTTGCGCTCCAATTCACGAGGATGAGCGGATTACGGGGGTTGTGGTTGTCTTCAGGGATATCAGCGAGCGCATCAGGACCGAGGCTGAACTGAAGCGATCTCATGAGGCATTACAGAAATCACACCAGGAACTGCTGGATGCCCAGATGAAGCTGATTCAGGCAGCCAAGCTGGAGTCAGTGGGCAGGCTGGCTGCAGGGGTGGCGCATGAAGTGAAAAACCCGCTGGCCGTCATTCAGCTCGGGCTGGAGTATCTGTCTGCTGAAGGTGAGGGCGATGAGACGGAAGTCCTTGTCATTGCCGATATGCTCAATGCCGTCCAGCGAGCAGACACGGTCATCAAGGGACTGCTGGATTTTTCCCGTGAAAAAGAGCTGGATCTCGCCGTCGATAATATCAATCGGGTTATCGATGTATCGCTGCAGCTCGTTAAGCACGAACTGACGCAACATAATATCCGGCTGTTCAGGGAACTCGATGATTCCCTGCCCGATCTCGATCTGGATGCCAACAAGGTGCAGCAGGTTTTCATCAACCTCTTCATGAATGCGATTCAGGCAATGGGGAAGGATGGAGATCTGATTGTTCGTACCACGATACAGGATTTGCCGCCCGGTGACAGTGATTTACCGTCCTGCGAGTTTGACGAGGCGCAGCAGCTGATTTGTGTCGATGTCGAGGACACCGGTAGCGGTATCAGTGACGAGGGAATGGCGCAGATCTTCGATCCTTTCTTTACCACCAAGCCCGTTGGCCAGGGAACCGGACTTGGATTGTCGGTATCCCGCAATATCATTAAGCTGCATGGTGGTGAAATCGGGCTGGACAACCGACCGGAAGGCGGTGTTGTTGCAAGGATTCTGTTACCTGTCAATAAAGGGGCAAAGGATGGAAAAGAAACGAATACTGCTGGTTGATGATGAAGCCAGCCTCACACGCATGATGCGACTCAATCTGGAGCGTACCGGCAAGTATGAGGTGCGTGAGGAAAATATGGGTAGCCGGGCGGTAGAGACCGCACGCCAGTTCAGGCCGGACCTGATCTTTCTGGATGTCATGATGCCGGATACGAGTGGTGATGAAGTTGCCGCACAATTACAGGAAGATGAAGAACTGAAGAATATCAAGTTTGTCTTTTTGACCGCGATTGTGACCAAGGGAGAGACTGAACCGGGTGGTGGGGAAATCGCGGGAAGAACATTCCTGGCCAAGCCGGTAAAGACCGAAGAGTTGCTGGCCTGTATCGAACGATTTGTCGGCTAGTCAGCGGATTGCGAGAGGCGGGACGAGGCAAGGCGCCAGGGTCGAGGACGCCGGGAGCGACGAGATACAGGGAGGTCCGAATGTCGCGGAAGGCAGGATGCCGGGAGCGACGAGATACAGGGAGGTCCGAATGTCGCGGAAGGCAGGACGCCGGGAGCGACGAGGAGCGACCACAAAAAAATCAACTATGGATCCAGAATGAAGCAAGGTCTCGTCTTCACGGTGGATAATCCGGTTTGCCCGGGTCAGGTATGTCATTCATTGATACATGCTGGAATAGAGTGCACCGCAATGGTGCATTGACGCTTTCTGTGACTTCTGGAGGGTTCCCTACCTGACAGGAAAAGAAAAATGATAATCAGTCGGTTAACGCGACATCCGTAGTTCTTGCCTTGATTGGCACATTACTTGCGAATGGTTTTCACCATGACTGTTACAACAGCATTGTGGAGCCGTACATGAAGGAAAAACTCGTACTCGTCGGTAATGGCATGGCCGGTGTGCGTACATTGGAGGAATTGCTGAAAATCCGGTCCGACAGTTATGAGATCAGTGTATTTGGTGCAGAGCCGTACGGGAATTACAACCGAATCCTGCTGTCTCCCGTACTGGCCGGTGATAAGACCATCGACGAAATCATGCTCAATGACGAGCAATGGTATCGGGATAACGAGATCAATCTGTACAAAGGGCGCAGGGTCGTTGAAATAGACCGTGCCCATCGTAAGGTCATAGCCGAGGATGGAACATCGGTGGGCTATGACCGTTTGGTGATCGCCACCGGATCGAATCCGTTCATCATCCCTGTTCCAGGGAGTGAACTTCCGGGTGTGATTGCATTTCGTGACATCAGGGATGTCGACCTGATGCTGGATGCCAGCAGACACCATAAAAAGGCGGTTGTCATTGGCGGCGGGTTGTTGGGGCTCGAGGCCGCCAATGGACTGATGAAGCGTGGTATGGAGGTCACAGTCGTACATTTGCTGGATACCCTCATGGAACGCCAGCTCGACAAGCCTGCGGCTGATCTGCTGAAGGCTTCGCTGCAAGAGCGTGGTCTGAATCTCCTGATGGAGCGGCAGACCGAGAGTATCCTTGGCAATGACAGGGTATCTGCTGTCCGTTTCAGCGATGGAAGTGAAATCGAGGCGGACATCGTTGTGATGGGGGTCGGCATCAAGCCCAATGTGGACCTGGCCAGGAGCGCAGGCCTGTATTGTGATCGCGGTATCATCGTCAATGATACCCTGCAGACATTTGATCCACGAATCTACGCGGTTGGCGAGTGTGCGCAGCATCGCGGGACCACCTACGGTCTGGTGGCGCCCCTGTTTGATCAGGCAAGGGTGTGTGCGAATCATCTTGCACAGCTGGGTTATGCCCGATACGAAGGGTCGGTAACATCCACCAAGCTCAAGGTAACCGGCATTGATCTTTTCTCGGCCGGTGAATTCAACGAAGCCGAGGGTGACGAGGCCATGGTACTGCAGGATCCTGCTGCCGGTACCTATAAAAAGCTGGTTATAAGAGACAACCGGGTCAAAGGCGCTGTTCTGTATGGTGACACGATCGACGGCAGCTGGTACTTCCAGCTAATGCGTGAAGGTACCGCAATTGCTGATATCCGCAGGACCATCCTGTTCGGTCAGCATGATCTGGGCGATGCAGGTCATGGTGATGAAACAAGAGTGAATGCGTTATCCAATGACAGTGAAATCTGCGGGTGTAATGGCATATGCAAGGGCGAGATTGTTCAGGCGATTACCTCCAAGGGCCTGTTCACTCTGGAAGAAGTCCGCGCACATACCAAGGCGTCCAGTTCATGTGGTTCGTGTACCGGACTGGTAGAGGCATTGCTGTCCAGTACCGTGGGTGAAGGTTACGATGCCACTCCCAGCAAGAAACCGATATGCGCCTGTACGGAGTACAGTCATGATGATGTCATCGCCGCCATCAAGACCAACAGGCTCAAGTCAATGGAAGTCGTACGTGAATTTCTGGAGTGGAAATCACCTGATGGCTGCCATGTATGCCGACCTGCCCTGAACTACTACCTGCTCGCATACTGGCCCGGCGAATACCAGGATGATGCGCAATCCCGCTTTATCAACGAGCGTGCGCATGGAAATATCCAGAAAGATGGAAGCTATTCAGTGGTTCCCCGAATGTTCGGTGGTCTGTGTACCCCTGACGAGCTGCGGGCTATCGCCGATGTAGCAGATAAATACAGCGTGCCGGAGATGAAGGTGACTGGTGGGCAGCGCATCGATCTGTTTGGCGTGAATAAAGAGGATCTGCCGGGTGTATGGAAGGACCTTTCAAAAGCGGGTTTCATCTCGGGTCATGCCTATGGAAAGGCATTGCGGACAGTCAAGACCTGTGCGGGAAAAACCTGGTGCCGTTTCGGAACGCAGAATTCAACCGGACTTGGTGTGCAGCTTGAGAAGCTTACCTGGGGTTCCTGGATGCCCCACAAATTCAAACTGGCCGTATCCGGTTGTCCACGCAATTGTGCCGAGGCTACCATAAAAGACTTCGGTGTGGTGTGTGTGGATTCTGGATATGAACTGCATATCGGCGGAAATGGTGGAATCAAGGTCCGGGTCACAGACCTGCTGACCAGAGTTGAGACCGAAGAGGAGGTGCTGGAGTACTGCGGTGCCTTTATCCAGTTATACCGGGAAGAGGCGCATTACCTGGAGCGGACGGCACCGTGGGTGGAGCGGGTAAGCCTGAGCTATATAAAGGGAAGAATTCTTGATGATGTCGAGGGCCGAAAGGCCCTGTACAGTCGATTCAGGTATTCCCAGCAGTTTGCACAGGTTGATCCCTGGAAAGAGCGTGCCGAAGGTGGTGAGCGAAATGAATTTACCCCGCTCCGGTTTGCGGGTTAACCCTGTTGATGGATGAATGTCATGACCGAATGGACTGAAATCACAAAGCTGGACCAGATTCCCCGACTGGGGTCACGGGTTCTGAAGGCGGGTGGTGTGGATATAGCGATATTCCGTACAGCCAAAGATACGGTATTTGCGCTAAAGGATCAGTGCCCGCACAAGCAGGGCCCACTGTCCCAGGGGATTGTTCATGGTACTTCGGTAACCTGTCCATTACATAACTGGAAGATTGACCTTGCCAGTGGTGAGGCGCAGGGACCCGACAAGGGCTGTACCAATGTCTATCCTGTAAAAGTAGAGGGGGATTCTGTTTACCTGGCCCTGTCCGCAGATGAGGTCGCTGCATGATCGCCGGAGCTTGTCGATGGACGCCGGGATGTGGTAACCATGGCACCTGAGTGCTTTGAACAGTATCATACCCTGCGGTACGTATCATACTGAAGAGGTTGCCGGAGCGGGTGGTCACAGATAAGGCAACAAGCTACTATCTCTATCAGTTGTTCCGCTGTGGCTATACCAAGGGCCTGCAAGATTGCCGGCATGATAAAGCCGCTTGAATTCATGCTGGATTTGTAATCTGCAGACGGGTGTAATTTCCGGGCAATGAATGACCCAGTGAAATCCGAATTGAATATCTGTGTCCTTACTGTCTCGGATACCCGAACCGGGGATACCGATAAATCAGGCAAGGTACTGGTAGATTTACTCACCGATGCCGGTCACAAACTGGCCGATAAAAGAATTGTCCCAGACGACATCTATCAGTTGCGCGCACAGGTCTCGCAATGGATCGCCGACAGAGATGTCGACGTGGTTCTGATCACAGGAGGAACCGGCATGACAGGTCGGGACAGTACGCCCGAAGCGCTATCGCCACTCTTTGACAGGCAGATCGAGGGCTTTGGTGAGCTATTCCGTTATCTTTCCTACCGTGAAATCGGCACCTCCACGATACAGTCCAGGACCGTCGCCGGTTTGGCCAACAGTACCCTGGTATTTTGCCTGCCGGGTTCTACCGGTGCCTGTCGTACCGCCTGGAACGGGATTCTGAAAGACCAGCTGGATGTTACCCATCGACCCTGTAATTTTGTGACCCAGTTTCCCCGTTTCGACGAGCATTGACTGCAATCAGGCGATCTCGGATCTCACGATTCGACCGCTCTCGTCCAGGCAGAGACGTATCTGTCCATAGCAGGAAACGCGCCCCGCCAGGCAACCCGCGCCTTCCATCAGTAACTCTTCAAACTCGACATTGACCAGTACGAAATGTTTATCCTGCTGGAGTATCTCAAATCGAAGGGTATCGTTATCTATCCAGCCGTTCTGGGAACAGAATCGGCACAATTCGCGGCAGGTTAGCAGGTACTGTTCTACATCATGCATCGAGTTGCGGTAGCCCGGGTCCGGATTCAGCCGCTTCTGGCAACAGCTTGTCACCTCCGAAACCATCCGGAAGGCTGGATATGACCTAAATGAAGTATAGAAGCTTGCCAGGAAGCTGCAAGGTGCACCGCGAGAGTGTTTATGCGGTTACCTTCTCATCCACGGTTTGGGCAGTGCTATTTGACAGGCTTGGTAGCGGACGGTAAATTTTTTCCCTGACCTTGTCTAATTCTGTAATCTGGACATTCAGGTCATACTGCTGCTTTTCCAGGTCCTTGATCCTGGAGTCCAGGTTGTCCCTTGATTCGTTTATTTTTTTCAAAGTTGTCAAGCGCTTGTCCATGGTTTGCTTGTGTTCCTGGATCTGTTTGACCAGTGGATTCATCACTTGTTTCAGCCATGCGTTGGCATTCTGGTTGGCCTTGAAAAAGATATTGCGAGTCTGACTGACCAGCGAGATGAAGAATTTCTTGGTGACGAAACTTTGCTCCGTCATTACCGTGATGGGGCTGTTCCGGAACACCTCGGCATCATGATAGAGACGTTCGAGATCCTGGTTGTATTCATCCACTGTGAACGTCTTCGGAACCAGGGCAGGGAGTCCATGCTCCCTGTGGAATTTTTGATAGGTAGCTCGAATCAGCATGCGGGTCTGCTCCGCCTGCGTGTTAACTTCAACCATGGCTGCTCGTGCCCCTTCAAAGAAAACCTTCATACCCCTCTTGAGGCCGGTAGTTGTCCAGCTGTTTGTCATATCCTTTCGGGTTTTTGTGATCAGCCTGTCAAGATAATCCATGCTCAGTGCGTGCAGCATGGCCCGTGCCTGTGATTGCAGTACAGTGCGGCTTGCCTGGAAGCTTTTAACATTTCTGAGATAGATGGCCTGCTCTTCATTTGACTGATGCATTAATTTCTGGATTACATCGTCGTTCTTGCCGTGCAGTGAATGTAATTCCCTCAACTGGCTGGTGATCTGTTCAAGACGGCCGGTCAGAATCTGCCTGGTTTGATCCTGAATCGGTCCGATTTGAGCGAGGACACTGTCACGGGCAATTTCCTGCTTGTTTGGAAGAATACTTGATGAGAGGCACTCCTCAACCGTATTGAGACGGCTTTTCTCCAGTAAATCACTGTCATTGCGAACCTTGGCCAGTAATGCCTTTTGTGCGGAGATGGGGAATATCTGTTCCGGTTCGATCCGTAATTGTGATGCCGTTTCACGACGCTGGGACTCGATATTGGCATTGACAGCCTCCGGTGATTTCAGATCGTCCCAAAGTGTATCAATCTTGTTCAGGACCACCACCAGACCCTTGCTCCCTTTGGCTCTGATGCTGTTGACATGATGTCGCCAGATATCCATATCACTTCCCGTGACTCCGGTATCTGTAGCAAGCATGAAGAAGAGTCCCTGTGACGAGGGAAGCATGCTCAATGTCAGTTCCGGTTCATTTCCCAGTGCGTTTAATCCGGGTGTATCCAGGATCACCAGACCCTGCTTGAGCAGTGGGTGGGGATAACTGACAAGCGCGTGGCGCCACATGGGTATTTCGACATTTTTGGGCAATTGCCCGGTTTCATTGTAATGGGGGTCAGAGTTCTTGTCGTACAGACCAAGCTCATTCGCCTCCCTCAGGGATACTACTTCGGTACGCACCACCTCCAGCATGGCTTCGGCAAGCTGTGTGGGTGAATTGACATCCAGCATTGTCATACTCCACAGGCTGGGATCGTTCTTGAAGGCACTGATACTTCGGTCATCCTTGCGGGTGCGGATGGGTAGGAGGCGAATATAGGGTTGTGCCACCTCATTGTCATAAAACAGTTCGGTTGGACACATGGTGGTTCTGCCTGCTTCTGCCGGCAGCAGTCTGGTTCCATGTTCAGAGAAGAATATTGCATTTATAAGCTCGGTCTTGCCTCGCGAGAATTCGCCCACAAATGCGATATTCAGGCGATCCTTGCGCAGGGATTCCATGGTTTCGTAGATCTGTAGATCGTGCTCGGGAGCCCCCATCTCATGATCATCAAGCCAGTCCTGAAATGCCTGAATGGTTTCGATCAAGTCAGCCTTCCAGGCCTCGTAGGATTCCATTTGTAGACTGAGTTGATCCTGCCCCATCGATGATTCTCCTGATTATGTTTGTCCGGATTCGTAGAGTAGTAATACCTACATCACATCGTAACGGTGATACGGTCACTTGCCTGACAAGCACGAATACCCCGCCACGATGACGAACCCTGTCTTGATCTTTCAACCCAAGGCATGTTTTTTACCGGTCGCTCCCGGCATCCTGCCTTTCGCGACATTCGTACTTCCCTGTACATTGTCGCTCCCGGCATCCTGCCTTCCGCGACATTCGTACTTCCCTGTACATTGTCGCTCCCGGCATCCTGCCTTCCGCGACATTCGTACTTCCCTGTACATTGT
>JARFQV010000340.1 GCA_029287615.1 Pseudomonadota bacterium
AGGTACCTCTCTTACCAGGCGCTGCTGCTGGAAAATTCTTTGCGTATGCCTGCGGGCATCCCTGGTGTTTGACCAGTTGAAGTATACAAGCACAAGGATTCCGACGAGTATAAGGATCAGAACGCTGATCAGAGTGTTGTCCAGGACCATGACTCATACCCCCCTCAGTGTATTGATGACTTAAACCTATACAAAAACCCATGTGGAGTCGTTGACGCAGGTCAAGCAGACTGCGCTCGGTGACGGGTCATTGATCCGCAGTTCTCGAGGAGGCTGACCCAGGAACCAGTCACCGCGCATTGCGTGGTTCGACAAGGTCTTTATATATCGCCCCGGCAATCAGGGCATTGCCCTCCTCATTGGGATGGCCATCTTCCTTGAAGAAATATCGTTGCTTGTGCTCCGCTGTATTCATGTAGCTGATCAGATCCAGCACGTCTATGGAGTTCTGACTGCAGAATGAACGAATCAATTCACCCGTTTCCCTGCTGTTTGTCCACAGCTGCATCATTCCGCCCTGCACACTATCCCTTGGATACAGTATGACGACCGAGAATCTTGCATTGTGCTCATTGGCGAAACGATCGAGCTCACTGAGCAGCGTATAGCTCCTGGAAATCACGTCATCGCTGCTTGCCACTTGATAGCGCAACCTGGGTACATAGACCCGGTGAGCGATGATCCTGAGAGCAGTAGAGTAATACAGCACGCCCAGGCTTTTTTTCAGTTCATTCCTGAGAGTTTTTGCCATCCTTGCTGAAGTACTGTAAATGCCCTCTTCATCTACAAATGCAATCGCGTTGGGAATGACGTCATTCGCAATAAAAAACCCGAGTATGATGTGGTCCGGCTGCAGTACAGCTGCATAGGTCTTGGCAACGATCATTTCCTGCACGGTGTTGTAACCGCTGACAGAATAATTGTAGACGGACAGGCCGGGGGATCCCTGCTCTTCGAGGAAGGCCGAGACCATGCCTGATTCCTGAACACCGACACCGTAAAACATGGAGTCGCCCAGCAGCAGTACGCGATATTCACCTTGAGTTGCTGGCTGGATTTCCCTGGAGCGAAATCCCAGTGAGTTCGTTTTACTTGTGTAGGTGTATTCCCCGGTGGAGTGGGTACTTTCTGAATCGGCGCTCAGGGTGAAGCCGAACTTGCGGCTATAATTATCACTACTTGATTTAAACCTGACACCCGAATTCAAAAGGCGCGAGAATGCCCGGTCCAGAAAGACCTTGTCATCTGTAAACTTTGGAAACACCACGCGGGCAGCCACCTCAACAATGACCAGCACAATCAGGATCTGCACCAGAATGATAACCGGCTTCTTGAACTGGCTTTTCATATATTACCCGATTGAATCCGCACGCCAACACAACTCCAGGTATTGCGGTGCAGATATACCTGGCTGTGCCTGAGAGTCGAGAACTGACTAACGCGCCTGAATCAATTTTCTAACCATCCCAGCTACTTGCTTATGAGTCTTTTCAGACAGCTCGGGATGTTCATGTTGTGACATCTGCCCGATAAACAGCGAACCAACCGGTTTGGCACCAACGGTCATTGCCGTCATCTTCAGTTGCTTCAATGTACCGTAAAACATGCGCCCCATAAGACCCGGTGCCGCACTGGAAGCAATCAGCATTGCCTTTTTAGTGGCTTTCTTTTTTCTGTATTTCGGTGAGAACATCCCCCATGGCCAGTAGGCATAGACCACCAGTCTCTCCATGAACCGTTTGAATATTGCCGTGACCGAATAGAAGTTCGTCGGTGATGCGAGAATATAGCCATCGGCAGCCTCAATCATCTGCACCAGCTCACGCATGCGGTCCTCGTGAACACACTCGCCGGGCGTCTCCCCCGGCGCCTGGGTACAGTGACGGCAATTCATGCAAAACTCGATCTCGAAATCACGCAGACAAACGACCTCGATAGTCGCACCAGCCTCCCGCGCCACCTGCACGGCCACCTCGACGGCCTGGTCTATTGCACCGTTCTCACGATAGGATCCATTTACCGCAAGCAACTGAGTCATGGCGTTACGACACGGGGCATATGGCAAGTCGTTTTGCGAATGCCTGTATTCACCGAAAGAGTTATTTCCTGAGCCACTCGATTGCAGCCCCCTCTTCGTTAAGCGTGAAGTGCTGCACTTCAGGATTAACAAAGTAACCGGCAAACCTTTGCAGCCCGGAGAGCAGCATGCTGTCAGATATCGTGGCTACTTTCCCAACCCTTTGATGATGATTCTTGATGAACCTGATATGCGAGGCAAAACTGGCCATGTTTTTCCACCCCGAGAATTGTTCAACATAGACAATCATTCCCTTGAGGTTTCCGTTCTTTTCGATATAGGGATCTACCCTTCGGGCAAAATCCTCGATGTCGGTTGTTTCCAGCGGACCGGCCGGAGACAAAACAAAGATCCCCATATCATGCACCAGTTGATGATTGAGCATACTTGTTCTCCTCAGCTATCCCGATAGATGATATGCATACTATCCATAGATAATAATGCCCTGTTTTTCCTTACTTATTCCACCAAAAGGCCTGTCTAACGGGTGGCCAGACCATCCTCCATGAGGCCATATCTTTATCATAGTCCAGGTATCGTGACATAGAAATGTATGCCATTATTCGGACCGTAAAAAATCATATCTTTCTGATTAAGAAATAAATTTCTACATGTCCCGGTGTATTGCGGCCGCTGCACTGCACCCGTGACAACACACGGGCGCCCAGCAAACCGGGCGCAGGCGATACGGGGAAAAAGCATCCCCAGCCTGAGCAGCCCTGAAGCTTTCCGGTAATGCTACGACTCGAGACTGAATGCATCTGCAGCGCAGGCCATCACCGCTGCAACCACCATGCGGGCGTCATACCCGCCAGTGTTCACTTTGACAGGGCCAGTTCGGCCTCGGTTTTCAGACCAAATTTTTTCATCAACCAGGCCGGCGGACAGAATCCGGTGAAGGAACTTTGAAAACAGTTGAAGCCTATAAAAAGTGTAAACCACGTCCAGTACGGATGATGAAACAGGGCCAGCAAAGAAGTAAGCATCACCATGATGCCGCCAAATGCAAAAAGGGTTCGTTCTACAGACATAAATATTCCTCCAGTCCTAAATCTTACTCAACGAGAATAACGTTACTCTCGAAAAGAGTCGACCCTGACCACCCATGACAGCACGGACATCATCAATGGCCTCATCC
>JARFQV010000304.1 GCA_029287615.1 Pseudomonadota bacterium
GAAGTATGTGCTGCGCTACTGGCATGATGCCCAGCCGCGTAACGACGGTAATGGCGCTGCGCAGACCAGCACCCTGATCAGTAATGTGGAGGGTAACTCGCTGCTGGCCTGGAACACCATCGCCGATGCGGCCTGGCCCGACGCGGACGGCAAGCTGAGACTCTCCGGGCGCGACGGCAACCCGCTCTACAACGGTTCCCGGGACGTGGTGCTCGGCAACTGCGCCTTCAACGAGCCGAACTGTTATGACGATACGGGCGCTACTTTCGGGGCGCCGGTAGACAACTACCAGAACGCGGTGTGGAATCACCTCTATATCTATGAGGACACAGAGGGATCCAATCCCGACGATACCAGCAGCGAGTCGGCCAAGTTGCGGCTCGGCCTGCATGTGGACTACCCGACCAACGTTGGGCCGGCCGGGCATGCCATGGGTCCCGTTGGCTCACCACTGGAGAACGTGCTGACCTTCTCGGGCGATACGGGCACGGTGGTGTTCACGCAGATGAAGGTGCTGGAGAACCTCCCCGTCACATTGACTTCTCCGCGTATCTGGGAGGCGCTGGGTCTGCCGTTGACACCATTCGAGGACAGCATCAATTTCTTCGGCGATCCGGGTACGATCGACGAGGACTCCGTGCGTCCCTACGTCGCGATGAAGGCGCAGCTCTATGACTACTTCACCGGCGATGCGGTTATGGACAGTCACGGCGATCCCGTGATCGGTTTCGGCACGGCGCCGATCGACATCCCGAACTGCGAGCGTTGTCACTCCGAACTGACCGGCATCAACAGCGCGCAGCGCCCGGATGGTGCGGCGAACGGCGCCAGGAATCCCGAGGTTGCGGCGCTGGTGCAGCAGGAGATGGCCTTCTGGATGGCCTATTATCCGGGCCTGGCAACGGGATCCGACTGGTATGCCCGGCTGAAGGGTGCGGCAATCAGCATCCTGGCGATCCACGACAACGAGCACGGCACGGGCTTCACGGATTTTTATCCGGGAGTCGATTGCGTCGATGCCAACAATTGTGACGGTGGTCCGCTGATCGATCCGGTGGCGGGTTCCGCGGGTGACTTGCTCTCGGCGGGCGATCCTCGCCTCGACATACCGCAGAATACGCGTCTGGGTCACGACAGCGTGATCTGTCAGAAGTGTCACGCAGACAACGTGATCGCAGTGGTGAAGTCGGCGAGCTGCGGTCCGGGCAACATCGGTTGTAGCGATGGGGACCTGATCCCGCCGCTGACCGAGGCGATACATTTCAATCACCGCAACGTGACCGAGGGTGGCGACATCGTGTTCAACGACAGCCTGGGCCGCGATGGCGGATGCCAGGGTTGTCACCCGGCGCACCGTTCCGATGGTGACATGAGCGGCTACCCCATCACCGAGGACGGCAGCAACTTCTACGCCAGCCTGGACAACCGTGATGCGAATGGCGGTTGCTTCGTGGGTCGTGACGTGCACTCCAACCCGATGAAGGACGTTGACGGTGCGGAGACGCCGAGTCACCTGAATGCGGTGGGCGCCTGGCTGGTGAACAACGTGGCCAGGGACACCGGTGACTGGAAGGGAATCTGGTGCACCAACTGCCACAGCCAGCTCGGTCAGGAGTTCTGGAAGGCGGAGAACATGGAGAACCTGGTGCTGGACATCCCGGGACCGGGCGCCATCAACGTCCGTGGTGGAGAGGTTGATCCGGACACGGCGAACGTGGAGGCGGCACTCGACAGCGTGCTGGCCAATATCGGCGTGGATCCGAATCTGGGCCGCTCCTGGCTGGATCCGAAGACCACCGGCAGCGCGGACGGCGTGGATCGTACGCATGACATCTGGGCGGCCGATCCGGGGCTGTGCAACTATGTCTCCGGTTACCTGGGAATCACACCGGTCGACTGGGCCCATGACGGCAATGTGGCTACCGTGCGGGTGGATACCAGCGGCGCCTGCGGCGGTCCGCCGGATGCCGTGAGTTGTGGTGGCGGCGTTCCGGATTTCTGGCTCTGCGGTTCCTTCGATGGTGACGGGGACTTCAGCGTCGAGATCCTGGACTTTTGCACCACACCGGACTGCGTGACGGCTGCCGGAACAGGGCTGCCGGCCAGCTCCCTGGCTGTGCCGGTGCCGTTCTCGGCGGCGACCGACGGACGGGACCACTGGCTGTCGGCGGGCGAGCCCCACTGTGCGGACTGTCATGCCTCGCCCTACGTGGAGCAGAGTGGCAACATCGATGCCTTCGCACCGTTCAACTACCCGCGCAAGGCCTCGCTGATGCGCTACTCGCGGGGTCACCGCGATATCACCTGCCAGGGCTGCCACGAGTCGATCCACGGTCTGTATCCTGTGACGCCGCTGATCGACACGACCAGCTACGCCCAGGCGGCGAGCCTGAACGACGACGGCAGCCACGGTCCGCTGAAGTGCGGCACCTGTCATGACGTCGGATCCGATGGCCTGCCGAAGCGTATCGATGACCTGGAGTACAATGGCCAGCGTATCAAGAGCATCAGCGATACCGGTGCCCGTTTCGATGCGGCCGTGGGCTGGGCACATACCTTCACGGAACAGGCGGACCTGCGAAACGGCTACTGTCTGAACTGTCATGGCGACGAGTGGAACGAGATCAGCTCCAACGACGAGGGTTGGCTGGAACACGCCACGAAGGGACGCGCCTCGCGCCACACCATGGACCAGGCGGAGATCGAGAAGCAGGGCTACGTATCGGGTGATCCTGCATTCGAGAACCCGCGCAACACGGTGTGCCGTGGCTGTCATGGCGACGAGTGGTCCGAGGTATCCTGCACCGGCTCCGACGGCCGGGAATGGAAGGAGCACCTGATCGAGGGCCGCGTAGCAGAGAGCGTATGGGAATACGTCTCCGAGCAGCGCACCGGCACCACCTGTGGCTGGTAAGTAGGTGACACGCCTGTCCGCGCGGTGCGGGCAGGCACCAGCCACTCCAGACAGGGGGAAGCGTTGCCGTTTCCCCTTTTTTCTCAAGCGGACGGTTTCGCAATCATTCCCGCCGTGTTACGCAGGCCGCGAGCAGTTGAGGAATAATAGCTGGAGTTTTTGCCGCAGTACCGAGGCCAATGTATCGAAACGAGGCATAACGCGCGACAGTACTGGCTTGTGCAACCTGTACAATCCGGTATATCGGGCGCGAGTTTTGATCAACACAACAAACAGTCCATCAAAGGGGTTTCATGATGTGGTATCCATTCAAGGCTTCACTTGTCAAACTCATTCTTGCGTCTCTACTGATGACGCACCTGCTCGCCCATGCCGGTCAGCCGGCGCAACCGTCCGATGTCGTCGCCACGGTGGGAGACCAGGTCATCACCTTCGGCGAGATCAACACCATGATGAACAGTTCCGCGATCGTCGGACTGTCGATGCCCGCACTTGGAACACCCGAGCGTGATAAGGTGCGCATTACGCTGCTGGACAAGATGATCAGTGCCAACCTGATCTACCTGGATGCCCTGAAACAGGGATCGGACAGGGACCCGGGCTATCAACAGGGACTGCAGAATTTTTCCAACGGAATTACTGCCTCCCTGTATCGCAAGAAGCAGCGCGCGGTCGAACTCGAGGTCAGTGAGGACGAGATCCAGGCATTCTACAAGGACTCGATCGCACCCGGCACCGAGTTTACGGAGGAGGTTCGGATGAGTATAGAGGCCACGCTTCGCAAACAGAAGCTGAAGGAAAGCAACGCAACCCTGCGCGGCAGGTTGCGGGACGGAATCGAGGTCAGCATCAACGAAGAAGAACTGAATCCGGACGACGACGAGGTGCGCGATGACGGCGAGGTAGTGGCGGGCTATGGCGGAACAGGGATCACCTGGGGCGAGGTCAAGGGTGCACTGGGTACGCCTCGCAATGCCGGTTCGATGGAGAACCGGCTTGATACCATGAACTCGATCATCGATAGCGAAATCCTGTCGCGGCAAAGCAGGGAAAGTGGTCTCGAAAAGGATCCGGTCTATCAGGCGCGCATGAAGGAATACCGCAAGACCAGCCTTATCAATCACCATCGGCACAAGCTGATTGCGGAGATGGACCCGACGGAGGGAGAAATCAGGGATTTTTTCGAAAAAAACCGGGACAGGATCACCGAGAAGGAGGTACGCAAGGTCCAGATGGTGGTGCTGAAGTCCAGGGAGGAGGCGGAAGCGGTCAAAAAGAAGATCGACTCGGGCGAGATTACCATGTACCAGGCGGCCGCAGAGTATTCCACCGTACCGGATGCCAAAAAGACACTCGGCGAGATCGGCTGGGTCAAGCAGGGAAGTGGTTTCCCGGACCTGGATGCGGTGACGTTTTCACTCGGTCCGGACGAGACCGGAGGGCCGGTCGAGTCACCAGCGGGCTGGCATATCGTGAGGGTGCTGGATATGCGTGATGCTGAAATGGCGGACATCGAGGACGAGCAGGCCGTGAAGGCCACACGCCGGCTGATGCTCGATGAAAGGCTCGATGCATATGTCATCGGTTTGCGTCAGAATGAATTCCCGGTAGAGATACATGAAGACACGCTCGCCAGACTCTCGCAGCAGGAAGTGGACTGGTATGCCGAAAAGGCCAGGACCGATACCGTGCCACCCGAGAAGGTCGAGGAGGATATCAGGAGGCTCATGAAGTAAGCCCGGGACTTCTGCTGAGTCTTGCATTGTACTTGCAGTAAAAAGGGGCCAGACCC
>JARFQV010000308.1 GCA_029287615.1 Pseudomonadota bacterium
CCTGCCCATCCAGTAATCTATCCTTATTACATGCGGTGGAAAGGTCGCATCTACGGCCTGTGATGCTGAATTTTTATGTTGTTGTGTTGCTGGATATATCAGATGGTGCCGGTACTTGATCCGTACCGTCAGTAATAGAGAAACCTGCGACAGAATCGATGATTATCGAAGTATCCGACCCTGATATGCCAGTTTCAATTCCAATCCCGAACCGAATCGGGTTCCCTGGAGAACGGCTTGTTTACTATTCTGACCTCCCCGGGAATATTGCTATGTTATCAGCGCTGAATATACGCAAACAATCACAAGGCGATTTTGACAGCCTGATCTGATTGGTTGGATAATACACGCTGATAGAAGCGCATGAGTGTACCAGCCCATTCAACCAATACAATCTTTTGAGGAGATCATGATGGCAGAACCCATCGTACATTCTGTTGTTGAGTCATCCATGCCTTTGGAGGTTAATGCCATGAATAATTCAATCAATCCTCGTGTGGCAGAATTACTGCAATCGATTTACTCGGTAACCTGCACGGCAGCTACCTCGATCGGTTTAGGAAAGGCCGTTGACAGCGCTCAAGACTTGCAGAATTTCGTCGACCCAGACGAAGTATTGAAATTCAGTCTCGAAGCAGGGTATGAGGCAGTTAACAAGGTGTTGAGTGATGCTGAAGAGCTTGCCAGAATGCTGGATATCGATCTGGAAAAACCCAGCAGTTACAAGTTGCAACCTGTTTTTAGTGAGAAATAATCCATGGCCCCGCCCATAGAGGCGGGGTTTAACTATTTCACGAATGACTCTTAGCGGTTGCGATTTCAACAGATCGACGCAACTATATATCCTTATGTGCGAAAAGATGTTGTGTTGCGTCGAGCAGTTGAAATCACCCCTGCAACCGGAATTCGTTTTGCCTGAAACCTGATGTCTACACAGTGGGTCTTCACCAAACTGGGTGGGTTTTGCATATGATCAAAGCGCGATATGGCTCTCGCCAAGTCGCCAGGCACGCAAAGAGGTGCTTGTGTATTGCGTGCCTAACCGAACCGATTGGTTAGCAGGCTGATATCATTCATCCCTGGCGCACCTTGCGTCTCTGCGAGAGACACAATGACTCTGGTTTACCCACCCGATCAGGGGAAGGGCCCAAATAGTTAGTATTCCCTTCAGCCGTCATGACAGGCCTATAATGTTACTCAGGGTCTGGCATGGATCGAGGCCATTTACCTGCCTGGCATCAGCCCGGTTTTCTGTATTTTCAAAACAGCTGCTCATCGAACATGCACGCATAACGAAACCTTATGCCACGTTCAAGCCCTTTACACCCTGGACTGCGACTGCTTCGCACGGCCTTCCGCATAACGGGGCGACTTGCGCCGGCCCTGGCTGCGGCATGGGCATACCGCCTCTGGTTTGCAACACATCGATTCGCCACCCCGAAACGCGAAATTGAATGGTTATGCAGTGCGGAGACGATTCCAATGGAATACGGGGATGGAACTATCCATACTATCCAGTGGGGGCATGACAGGCCCGTGGTCCTGCTGTTGCATGGTTGGAGCGGTCGTGCATCCCAACTGGGTGCCTTTGCTCAGCCCCTGCTCGATGCAGGATTCAATGTCGTGGCATTTGATGCCCCGGGGCATGGCCGGTCGAGTGGCAAACGCACAACACTCTTTGAAATCGCGGATGTGCTGGATGCCATAATACGCCGTACCGGTAACCCGACTGCCATTATCTCACACTCATTCGGTTGCCTGGTCAGTGCTTATGCCTTGCGTCGGGGTGTATCAACGGACTGCGTTATCCTTCTGAGTTCGCCGACCACATCCGGATACCTGATAGACAAGTTCAGCAACACGCTGCAGCTGACAAACAAGGTGAAACAGCGCTTTCTGCACAAGCTGGAGCTGGAATTCGGAGCAGACGTCTGGGAACGTATCGATGCGGACATAAATGCACGACATCTATCGATTCCTGCACTCATTCTGCACGACAGGGATGACCGTGAAGTGGACTGGCGATGCAGCGAACGGCTTGCCAATGCGTGGGAAGGTGCCGAACTGGTTTACACGGAACACCTTGGTCACCATCGAATCCTCCGTGATCATGGCGTCATTAACCAGTGTATACGTTTCATACAGCGGCATAACTCCACAGGAAATACAAGGTGATACTGGAGATTTGCCACGATACGATCGGGATTTGCCTGTTTTCACAATCCCGGTCATTCCCGTTACAATATGCGGACAACAGCGCATACCGTCTCCCCCAAGGGGCCCGTCTCATAGCTGCACATCCATGAATGAAACACCTGATGAGGCTGTTGACAGGGATTTTCAGCAGCATCTGCAGAATCTTGGTCGTGATATCGAGGCCGGTGCCGGTTTTTGCTCTCCCGAGTCCCAGCTCTGGCGCGTGAATCGTGAACCGGCACTGCTGCTGGTTGGTATGCGGGCATTACTCATGCAGATCGCGAATCCGAAAGTCGCGCAGGGTGTTGCCGACCACAGCCGCTACCGTGAAGACCCGCTTGGCCGTGGCATACGCACCTTTACCGCCATGTACAACATCATATTCGGTGAGCGCGATAAGGCAATCGAAGCGGCACTGCGGGTGCGCATGATTCACAACCGGGTACATGGCCGGGTATCTGATCCGCTTCCAGCGGGCATTCAGCCAGCCTATGACGCTAATGACCCCGAGCTGCTGTTCTGGGTGGCATCGACCCTGCTTGACTCGGCCGTCGTCGCCTATGAGCAATTCGTCGCGCCACTCGGCAACGACGAAAAGGACCAGTTCCTCCGGGAGGCAAAACTGTTGGGTGCCTTGTTCGGTATCCCGGGTACACTATATCCCGATAACTGGAAGGCATTTCAGGCATGGATGGAGCATGAGCTGCAAAGTGACAAACTGGTAGTCACACCCACCGCAAGACAGATTTACAGGAACCTTCTGGCAGGCACATGGTTCACGGTGCTGATCTCGCCATTCAACTATGCGATGGCCGCCATGCTTCTGCCCGAGCGCCTGGTCGGCATGTTCGGACTAAAACGCGGATTCTGGGTTCGTGGCCTTTTCTATACCATGCTGCACGGGACACGACTGTTCGTTCGCTTGACTCCCCGATCGCTGCGCGGTGTGCCGGCCGCTCGTGGCAGGGAGCGCCTTTACCGGCAAAACTGACGCTACCAGGATGATATCGGTTCGGGTAGTCAGCAATGCGGGCTAGGATTCTCCGACTTCCGCTGACTCGCGGGTCGTCGTGGAACCGGCCTGGTCATTTGGTTCTGGCAGGAGAGATGCCGGCTCCTCCCCATACATGCTCCAGCTGGCAAGAAACAAAGCGGCGATCACCGGGCCCAGAACGAAACCCGTGATCCCGACCAGGCTCAGGCCGCCAAGTGTCGAAAACAGAATCAGGTAATCCGGCATCTTGGTGTCGCGACCCACGAGTATCGGGCGCAGCAGGTTATCCACCAGCCCGATCACCAGTACGCCATAAGCGATCAGGATCAGGCCCTGGACCCAATTGCCGCTGATGAACAGGAAGATCGCAGCTGGCCCCCACACAAGACCGGTACCGACGGCCGGTATGACCGAAAGGATTACCATTACCAGGCCCCAGAATACGGGGCCCTGAATTCCCAGAATCAAAAAGATTATAGCCCCGAGGAATCCCTGCACAAGCCCGACCAGGAGCGTACCCTTGACGGTAGCGCGTGCTACCTCGGAAAACTTGCTGAACAACCGCCGTTCCTGCTCATCGGGCAGCGGTATTGCCCGGTGCAGATGTTGTAGCATCCGGTCAACATCGCGGAGGATATAGAACAGGAGATAGAGCATAAGGAAGAACATCACGACGAACGTAGCCGCATTCTGGCCTGCACT
>JARFQV010000338.1 GCA_029287615.1 Pseudomonadota bacterium
TCAGCCGACCTCAAGGGCAAGGTATCACTCCTCAATGTCTGGGCCACCTGGTGCTATGCCTGCCGGGCCGAGCATGAAACCCTGGTCGAACTCAGCCGCACTGGCAAGGTCACCATCTATGGCCTGGACTACAAGGACAAACGGCCCGATGCGCTGCGCTGGCTGGACCAGCTCGGCAACCCCTACGAGGCGGTCGCGTTCGATGAAGATGGACGGGTGGGAATCGACTGGGGTGTCTATGGTGCCCCGGAAACCTTTGTCATCGATAAACAGGGCATTATCCGGCTGAAACATATCGGCCCCCTGGATGCCGACATCGTGAAAAATGAAATCCTGCCCTTGGTGGCTGAACTCGAGGCCGAATCCTGATGAAGAAAGTAATACCTACCCTCCTGCTCGCCATCGGCCTGCAATGCAGCCTGATGGTGCAGGCAGCCGCCACGCTGGAGTCCTTTGAGTTCAAGAATGCGGCGGAAGAAGAGCATTTCAAGGATCTGATCGAGGAAATTCGCTGCCTGGTCTGCCAGAACCAGTCCCTAGCCGACTCGGACGCCGACCTCGCTCATGACCTGCGGGCGGAGGTCTATGAAATGATGATGAGCGGCCAGGGTGATGACGAGATCATCGATTTCCTGGTCAACCGCTATGGTGACTTCGTGCTGTACAGCCCGCCGGTCAAACCATCCACCTATATCCTCTGGTTCGGTCCTTTCGTGCTGCTGCTGTTCGCGATCCTGCTGGTTCTGCGTGCCATCCGGCGGCACAGCAAACAACCCGTCACCGAATTGTCCGCAACGGAACAGGCCCGGCTGGACAGCATCCTGCAGGAACCGGTAAAGAAGAAGGATCAGGCATGACACCATTCTGGAGTCTGGTTGCGGGCATGGTTGCCATTGCCCTGTTATTTATCCTGCCCCCGCTGTTGCGCTCGGCAAGGACCGGGGGCTCCATCAGCCAGGACGAACTCAATACCGAGGTATTCCGCACCCAGCTGGATGAGCTGCAGGCAGACCTGAACAGCGGCAAGCTCGACAAGGACACCTACTACCTCGCCAAGCGGGATCTGGAAAAGGAATTCCTGCACGACCTTCGTGCCGACGATACGAAGAACGGGGAGACGGTTACCCGCTCGGGTCGCTGGGCAGCCATCCTGGTGCTGGTCACCATCCCGCTGATGGCCGTGCTGCTCTATCAGCAACTCGGTGCAAGCAAGCTCATCCCGGTCCTGCAGGCCCAGAGCGCACAAGGCACGCAAACAGCCGGTACGAGCCAGCAGGGAGGCACCCGGGACGGCAGCAAGATGCCACCGATCGAGATGATGGTCGATGGTCTGGCCGCGCGTCTCCAGCAACAGCCCGATGACCTGGAGGGTTGGGTCATTCTGGCGCGCAGCTATGTATCGATGAAGCGCTTCGACGAGGCGGTGGATGCCTATGCGCAAGCAGTCAGGCTGGATGGAGATAATCCGCAGATCCTGGTCGACTATGCGGAGGCCATGGGCATGGCCAATGGCAACCAGCTGACCGGCAGACCCGCCGAAGTGCTGGCCACTGCACTGGAACTCGATCCGCGACAGCCAAAGGTGCTGTGGCTGACCGGTTTCGTCCATTATCAGAATCAGGACTATGAAGGGGCATTGCGGTACTGGCAGCAACTGTCCGGGATCCTGCCTGCGGACAGCAAGGATGCGGGTACCGTCGCGCAGTACATACAGATGGTACAGGGAAAACTCGGACAGTCTCCCGAAACAGCAACGACCGGCCAGGCGATGACAACCGCACCGGCAACTACCACCCCGACTGCCAGGGCGAGTAGCTCCGGGGCGACGAAACAGGTTTCTGTTCAGGTCCAGCTCGATCCTGCCCTGCAGGGCCAAACCAGGCCCGATGAAACCGTATTCATCTTTGCACGCGCAACACAGGGTCCCCGGATGCCGCTTGCCATCGTTCGCAAGCAAGTCAGCGATCTTCCACTAACCGTTACCCTGGATGACAGCATGGCCATGACCCCGGCCATGGTGTTGTCGAACTTCGATGCCGTGACGGTGGGAGCCCGGGTATCCAGGGCGGGTACGGCCATGGCCCAGAGCGGAGACCTGCAAGGGACCGTATCACCGGTGACACCCGGTGCGGAAGAAGTGATTCAGCTGACGATCAGCGAAGTAATACCATAAGGTGTCAGGAACCTTTTCCAAAAAGGTTCCTGACACCTTTTCGTTTCAGAAAGGACTCCCGGTCGGGTAATCGCGAAACGGGCCGACCGGATCGATCGGGATGGGCTGAAAGATTACACTGTCATCCGACCAGGGCCGGCGGCAGGGTTTGCCCTGCTGGTAGAGCGCCAGGTTGGTCTGCATTGCGGGAATCAGGTCGACCCTGCCCATCGAGAAGGCCATGAACAGGGCGGAATTCTGGGTCTCGATTGCCTTCTCGAACTGGCCCAGTTCGGCATAGGACATGGCCTTCACCTCGAGAATCTCCGCGCCCGTGGTTTTTTCGGCAAGCCATGTGCTGATCTCCAGCGCCCGCGCGCCATCACGCAAACCATCCTCGGGGCTTGCTGCCAGTATCCGTGCCTGGATATAGGAAAACCACTGATCGTCAGGATGCTCCCGGAGTGCCTCCCGAAGCCGCTCCATCATCAACCCGGGATCCGTACCCGCGCGTTGCAGTGCCAGGATCTCCATCAGCCGGGCGGGCAGATTCTCCGGTGAACCAGCTACCGTATCCCGGTAATACCCGGCCGCCTTTTCGTAGCGCCCTTCCCGCATCATGATGTTACCAAGATAATGGTTCGCACCACTGTGTTTCGGATCGGCTTCCAGGGTCGCACGATACAGGCGTTCCGCTTCCATGGTTTTCCCTTCACTCTCCAGCATCACACCGAGCAGGAAATTGGCCAGATCATTAGCCGGATCACGCCGCACCGCCTCCTCCAGTTCTTTCCGTGCTTCCTCCCGTTTATCGGACAGGAACAGGGAACGCGCATAACTGGTGCGCAGATTGACATTGCCGGGATCCTGCTCCAGCGCCTTGCCAAAGGCCTCTACCGCGACCGGGTACTTGCGGGTAACCACCGCCTCCAGCGCTCGCTGCAGTTGCGTCCTGCCTCCAGTCAGCAACTGGTTCATATCCTCGACCAGTGGATCGACAACCTCCGGCTCACCCCCGCCATGCAGGGAGATTTGCTTTCTGGCTTTTTCGACATCTCCCATCCCGCGGTAGGCCATGCCCAGGGGGTAATGGATCTTCGTCGCTTCCGGGCGCGCCTCGAGGGCCTTTTCGAGCAGTTCCGCTGCCGTCTCGAAGTCCCGCTGTGCCAGCGCGGCCTTCCCAAGTCCATATAACGCCGCAGCCCGCAGTTCCCCGTTATCCACGACAGCCTCAAACAGTGGAACTGCCTGATCCGGCCGGTTCTGATCAAGGTACACCTGCGCCAGCCTCAGGGTCGCGGGTGCATAATCGGGCCGGATACCCAGCGCATGAACCAGACTCTGCTCGGCCTTTTCAAGTTCACTGGCCTCCTGCATCAGATAACCCAGATAGTAGGGCCAGAGAAAGGACTTCGGGGCCAGCTTCGAGGCATTGCGATAGGCCGGTTCTGCCGGTCGGAAAAAATGATGGATTTGATAAAGCTCGCCAAGTTCCCCGTAGGCATTGGCAAGTTCGATATCCCGGGTATCCGCAGACTCGAGCATGCCGGCCACGCGCTCTCTCGCGGCAATCAGGGTCTGCTGCACGACCTCCTCGGTACCGGTCAGATCCGGCTGTGACACGGGCAAGAGTCCGAGACCTGCCCTCGCCGTGTTCTCCGGATGCAGGAGTACATCTGCGCTGGCGGCCGTATCGGCCGCCTGCACCTGCGGTACAACACACAGCACGAACACAAGCAGGAAAGCCAGAAAGGCAGGCTTCTCTGCGCGATTTTCAGAAGTAATTGAATATTTCATGATAGTACCGGTATGCAGTATTATCTGGCTGCTCAGGTACCGGGCTCTGTCTTCCCGGCTGTCCCCTGCTCCACCCTGCTGCCTGTTCCCTGACGCAGGGTTGTATACCCGTCGAGCGTAATTTCGCGCCATTGCTCCACGCTTCCATCGGGCCAATAGACAATCAGCCGGTCTATCTGCCCGGAATCGCCCAGCCCGACCAGGACCCGGGGATCATTGGATGAGGCATAACTTCCATCGGTTCGCACCCGGCGCCAGAGTACCGGTCCTTTCGACCGGTGTACGGCTACCCTGGCACCCAGGGCGGTGCGTCCATCGCTGTCCAGCAACTCCAGGCCCAGCCAGTGGTTCCGGTTCCCGATGTTATTGATCAACAGCCGGGCGGGACCGTTGTTGTTGGTCACCACCACATCCGGATCCCCGTCATTGTCTATATCGCCGAAGGCGGCGCCGCGGCTGACCTCCGATTGCTCAAATACCTTGCCGGCCTCGGCGGTGACCTCACGAAAACGGCCATTACCCAGATTGGCGAACAGCTGGTTGGTCTGGTGCAGGGGATACTTGTCACCGGCGCGAACCAGAGCGGGGTTACTGTTCACGCCACCGTTTGCCACCAGCAGGTCCAGCCAGCCGTCGTTGTCATAATCGAGCCAGGCCGTCCCGAAGGCCGTAAATGGTTTGCTGGCTGCACCCAGGTCCGTTGCCAGCGAGCGGTCCTCGAACCAGCCGTTACCGTCATTCACATAGATGGTGTTGGTTTCTCCCTCCAGGTGGGTCATGAACAGGTCTTCATCACCATCACCATCGAAATCAGCCGCGTCCACGCCCATGCTGGCCTCTTCCGCGCCTTCCATGTTGACCGCCACGCCGGCCAGCAGGGCATCATCAATAAAGGTGCCGTCCTTCCGGTTGATCCACAACTGGTTGGCCGCGGCATCATTAGCGACATAGATATCCTGCCAGCCGTCTCCGTTGAAGTCCGCTGCAATGATACCCAGCGCCGGTCCGAATCCACGGTCGACACGGGCACTGGTGGTAACGTCTTCGAAGGTCCCGTCACCCCGGTTGTGAAACAGGTGATCCCGCTGCGCGTTGTACTTCCTTGGCGAGCAATAATCCGGTGCCCCGCTGGGAGCGATGCACTTCTTGTTGTTTGCCACCGTGAAGTCCAGGTAGTTGCCGATATACAGGTCCAGGTGTCCATCGCGGTCATAGTCAAGAAATGTCGCGCCCACACTCCAGTTGCCGGTATCGACACCCGCCTTGTCGGTCACGTCGCTGAAGCTGCCATCGCCGTTGTTATGATAGAGTTGTGTCTTGCCCAGACTGGTGAGCAGCAGGTCAACCCAGCCATCCCCGTCATAATCAGCGGCGATGGCACCCATCCCGTACTCGCCCGCCCGGATACCGCTTTCCTCCGTGACATCCGTGAAGCGCAGGCTGCGGGTACCGTCTTCCCTGATGACCAGATCATTGCGGTAGAGGCGGTCGAAAAGCGTCTGGCCAGGCTGTAAGGGAAACAGGGCATCCGCCAGCGGACGCTCCGGGTCAATCATCCGCCCCTGCACCAGATACAGATCCAGGTCTCCATCATTGTCATAGTCGAAAAGCGCCGCCCCGGATCCCACGTTCTCCGCCATGTAGAATTCGCCGGTCATCCCGTTGAAATGTACGAAATCGATTCCTGAATCCCGGGCTGCCTCCGTGAAGATCTCCGCTGCGACTACCAGTGAAACCGGGAAGACACCGGCTATCAGGCTGCTTGCCATTACGGATAGTGTAACGGCGGACCGTTGCCTGGCTGTTTTCATTGGATAGGATCCTCCTGTTCGATCACCAGCAGCCGGTCAACACCCGTCGGGCCTAGCTCCTGCGTGGTGCCATCCGGCCAGTGTATCCGCAAGGATTCGATGGCATCGGCATTAGCCAGACCGAATGTAATTGGCAATTCCACCTGTGACAGGTAGCTGCGCGCCGGCATTACCTGTCGACTCTGGGTCTGGCCATCTGCGACCAGTTCTACCCGGGCACCGATGGCGTCCTGATTGACACCCTTGCCGACCAGCTTCACACGCAGCCAGTGATGCCCGGTCTCCTGATCATTGCGCAGCAACAGGGGACGGCGCCCGGTCTGTGTGATCGCAATATCGAGGTCCCCGTCACTGTCGATATCCGCATAGGCGGCGCCGCGACCGACCACGGGCGTGCCCAGCTGTCCGGTCTCCGCAACGGGCACCTCGATATAGCTGGTGGGATTGTCCGGACCAGCGTTCCAGAACAGCTGCGAAGGCTGTGCATACTGCTGGCTGGATTGAACCACATTGATCTCCTCTTCAAGGTGACCATTGGTTTGAAACAGATCCTGGCGACCGTCCAGGTCGTAGTCGAAAAAGAAAATCCCGAAGGTAAGCGACAGCCGCGAGGCAGGTCCGATACCTTCCACGATCGCCTCATCGGAAAGGGGCGGAGCACCACCCTGGGTCACGTAAAACGAGGTCATTTCATTGGCGAAGTTTCCAATCACGAAACCGATATCTTCATCATTGCGGAAGTGGGCGGCATCGACGCCCATGGCTCCGGTCGCAGCCCCGTTGCGGTCGAAGGCAACCCCATACAGCACGCCGGACTCGATATAACGGCCGTCACCCTGGTTGTGAAAAAAGAAGTTCTGCACGGTATCGTTGGCAATCAGCAGATCCATCCAGCCGTCCCGATCCAGATCCACGGGCGCCACCGCCAGCGCCTTCCCCATGGGTTGCCCCGTTGCCGGATTGTTTACCTGTACACCGGATGCGGATACATCGGTGAAGCTTCCCTTCCCGTCATTTCGATACAGATAGGGGTGGCTGCCTTCAAAGGTGGTTGGCGGACCGTAGGCGCGGCCAAGGCCCGTCAGCTGAAAATCAACCTCGAAATCGATCTCCGGGGACCATTGGACATAATTGGCGACGAACAGATCGAGATCGCCGTCATTGTCATAATCCAGGAAGGCACTGCTGGTACCCCAGTCTTCGGGACTGCCCGCCACACCGGTCTGTTCGGTTACATCCCGGAAAACCCCGCCTTCGTTCCGGAACAGGTGGTTCTGCCCAACCGCGGTTATGTAAAGATCCACAAAGCCGTCATTGTCGTAGTCACCAACCGCCACACCGGTGCCATAGAAACTGACATCCAGGCCGGTATCACCGGTCACATCACTGAATCTCCCGGTTCCGTCATTGCGATACAGGGCCATGGTAGGCTGCACCGTATCAGCGGGCTTGTGACCAGGCCAGTAAGCGGCATTGACGAACAACAGATCCTGGTCACTGTCGTTGTCAAAATCCAGAAAGGCGACACCGCTACCCATGGTCTCCGGCAGCAACTTGTCCCCGTAGGCACCGTTGACATGAATAAAATCAATGCCGGACTCCCGGGTAATATCGGTGAAACGGACAGGGGGAGGCTGAACATCGTCGGGTACCGCACGCACCTCGGGCCCCGAGATGGCCGGCTCAACGACTACCTCGTCCTGCCCATCATCCGTTCGAACCAGAAAGACAGTGGCAGCGACTGCCGCGACCGCCAGGACAATACCCACCAGCGACAGGCGGAATGCACGGGCAATGACCCGTTCTCCCTGCGTATTCTGCCTGCGCTGGCCGGATTCCTGCTCACTCATCGGAAGATGCCAGCTGATGAAGTGAACCGTTTTCATGGTGCCGGTCAAGACCGTAGGCGTCCTTGCGCTGCAGATCATAGATGACCACGGCCTCGGCGGCATGATCAGCGGCTGCGTTGCTTCGGCGATGAATCGCTACCGCATGTTCCCGGGCATTATCATCCGGCTTGTACTTCAGGTGCAGCCCTCGATGAGACTCCGCAAGCTTCGGCTCGTCCAGCCTGGCATACAACAGACCCAGGTTGAAATGAGCCGTCATGTTTTCAGGATCGAGTTCCAGCGTCTTCAAAAACCAGTCCCTGGATTCGGTGAGCAATGCATCCCGACGTTCCTTGCGCGACGTGCCCCGCTCCTGCTTGGCACGTTCAAAGAGCGCCATGCCCAGTTGGTTGATTACCCGGTAGTCCTTCGAGAAATCAAAGCCGCGTGCACGCGCGTCCTCGAACTGTGTATTCAGGATCAGCTTGTACTGTTCAATCGCCTCGTCCAGATATCCATTCTGTTCGTTGACCAGACCCGTGAACCAGGCAACCGACCAGGGAGGTGCGGGAGGATCGAATTGCGCGGCCCGCGACAAGGCATTTACCGCGTCATCCAGACGCCCTTCCTTGAGATAAACCCGCGCGAGATTCAATGGTCCGTCCGGACGACCCAGGGCCTCTACCCTGCTGAATGCCTCTTCGGCCTGTCGAAGCTCTCCCTTGGACGAACCCTTGTTGCCCTTGCGAAGCAGTCCAATGCCATAGTCATTCCAGCGCTCCCATTCAGGAATGGAGGTGCTGCTCTGTACTGACCCGGTATCCATGCCCGCCAGCGGGAACGTCACCCGGTCAACCGCGATGGTCGTCACGGGAAGATCATTGCCCTGGAAGTCATCGCCCTGTATGTACTTCAGGTAGGTGGTGTCAAACTTCCGGTACTGCAACCGCACATCCACCGTTACCGGTTCGCTGATGTCCCCGGGAACATCCAGCCGGTAATGCACCACGTCCGCAGCCCCGGGAGGAATCTGGTTGTTATACAGTGCAATGAAAATATCCTGCCCATTCCGACGGTCAATGCGGTTGCCGTCGCGATCGAGGACATAGGAGTTGACAAAATGCGACCATGGATCCACTTCCTGCTCCGGTCCCATCGCACCGCTACGTCCGATCACCCGATCACCACTGCTGACCGTTATATCCAGCCAAATCTCATTCGAATCCGAGGTTCCCTGGGTAAACAGGTGACCGACTTTCAGCGTCCGGATCACCGTCTCCAGCAGGTAACTCCGCCCTGGCGCCAGGGCAGGTATGCCGGGACGGACCGGACCGATGACCGGGGCATTGATCTCTCCCCCTTCCTTGAGTCCAAAGATGTCCACCCGCAATGCACCGGCGAGAAAGGCGCGGCGGTCATCATTTACCGCCTCGGGCATGCCGAGCATATGCGGTACCGCCGTGTTGGCCACGGCAAACTTGTGATCGTGCAGTTTCAGCTCGCCGGACTCGTCAAAGTATTGCGCCCCGAAGTCATCCTCCACAGCCGTCAACTGCATGTGGCAGGCCGCACAGTTCTGTTTGGCCTCGGGTGGATAGTAGAAACTGCTGATACCGTGTCCCGATACCCCGCTCAGCAACCAGGCATCATAGTGATCCTGGCCCCGCAACCACTTGTAGTTATTCACCTCGGCAGGCAGATGCACCTTGTGGCAGGTTCCACAGAATTCCGCACTCTTGTGCAGGGGTTTCAGGAAGGTCTTTTTATGAAACTCCGGCCTGGCCTTGATCAGCTGGTGATTGATCGCCTGCAGAAACGGGCTCTTGCTGTAGGCAAAGGGGTAATGTACCGGTTCTTCAATGGTGTAATCAGCATTGCCGCGCGGGCTGTTGATGTGAGTGATGGCGTGGCAGGCCGTACAGGTGATCCCGGCACTTGCCAGCGGATGGCTGGCATCATCAAAATCCGGGTCATCGAAGGCACCGCTGAAAAAGGGTACCGGGTCATGGCAACCGGCACAAAAGCGCGCGGCCTGCACAGTACCGTCCCGCTCCAGAGCAACCTGCCGGGTCTCCTTGACGCTGAACAGGTAGGCCGGATTATTGAAGGAGCTCAGATGATGCATGCTGTGCTCCCAGCGCCTTGTGGAATCGGCATGACATTCGGCGCAATAATCCACCATCATCATGGATGAGGCGGGGATAAAGTTACCGGTTGCGGTACGTGACAGCGAGGGATAGAAATACTGTTCACCGGCATCAGGCCCGGTCTTGTTCCACTGCCGCGGGTCCTGGGCGTGTACCACCATCATCAGGGCGGCAAATCCGGCGGCCACCGCCGCCCAGCGCACACCCACCCTCCAGCGGATCGGTCGTCCCGCCAGCCGGTGCAGCACAAACAGCCAGGCAACCGCCAGCGGGCTGATTACATGAAGCCAGTAGGCGACTGAACGGACACCCGGATCGCTGACCTCGAAAAAACCGAATCGGGTCAGCAGTATCCCCGTAAACAGCAACAACAGGGAGGTGGAAAACAGGGCCAGTCCCATGCGTACCGCCCAGCGGTTGGGACGGGACCAGGCATTGCGCAGGTGGGCAATCCCGAATAGTACCACCGGCAGAATGAGCAGCAGGCCGAGCGCCAGATGGAGCAGAAACATCCACTGATAGAAATAATCCTGATAGGTCAGCCCGGTTTTCCACTCGAGAACCGTGACGCTGGTCAGGTAGACTGAATTGATGACTAGAAGCGCGAAAAGCCCCAGAACGACGAACAGAACCGGTCGCAAACGGGACCCGATGACCGGAACAAGCGGTCTTCCCCCACTCATTCGGGGAGAGGCAGGTTGGCTGAAATCTGTATCGACTTTCGGTTTCATCTCTCTGTCAGGGTTTCCCTCTGATTGCCAGCGCTAACGAACAACTGAAATACCGGTTAAGGAAAAGTATATCATTATATCATGGTTTTATGATATACCAAATCGGATCGGTACCCGCAACACAGCAGCCTGCACCTTTTTTAACAATGGAATCGCGGGTTTCCGGCTGACTCAGACCCGACCGGTCCTGCAGACTATGGCTCGCTTATTATTATCGAATTTAAACGACGCTGATTTGACGCAGATCATATTGTCCCGCGTGTTTTTCATTTATTTTCCCTCTTACGAGGCGATGAATGCCCGTAATAAGCTGTACATTCGCAAGACTTGTAACAAGGAGAACTATA
>JARFQV010000007.1 GCA_029287615.1 Pseudomonadota bacterium
TATCGCCCTGGTGAAAGTGAAGGCAGACAATCTTCCAGTCGTCCGGATCGGCAAGTCCAGTGACCTCAAGGTAGGCGAGTGGGTGCTCGCAATCGGTTCACCATTCGGATTCGATCACTCGGCCACACAGGGTATCGTCAGTGCCATGGGGCGGAATCTGCCGAGTGAAAACTATGTGCCCTTCATTCAAACAGACGTGGCGATCAATCCGGGTAATTCCGGCGGTCCCCTGTTTAACCTCAAGGGTGAGGTGGTCGGCGTCAATTCCCAGATCTACAGCCGTTCCGGTGGTTATATGGGCCTGTCTTTCGCCATACCCATCGAAGTGGCCATGGATGTGGCAAATCAGCTCAAGAGCAGTGGCAAGGTCAGTCGTGGTTGGCTGGGTGTGCTGATACAGGATGTCACCCTCAATCTCGCGGAATCATTCGGGATGAAGCAACCGAGAGGCGCGCTGGTGGCACAGGTTATGCCGGATAGCCCCGCCAGCAAGGCTGGAATCCAGGTGGGAGATGTCATTGTGAATTTCAATGGTGTCGAGGTGGCTAATTCCTCCAACCTGCCGCCGATAGTCGGTAGCACAAAGGTGGGGAAAAAGGTCCCTGTCCGGATCATTCGCAACGGAAAAGAAATGAATGTGAAGGTCAAGCTGGGCGAACTGCCGGATGATGTGGGTGAGATGAGACATACCCACTCCGGGCCGGAGATGGACCGCCTGGGTCTGAGTGTGCTCGATCTGGACGAAGATCAGCGCGAGGAGCTGGGAATTCCGCAGGGCGGGGTACTGGTCCAGGACGTGAAGTCCGGTACGGCGGCAGATGCCGGTATTGAAGCAGGGGATATCATCCTGAATATAAACAACTGGCCGGTAAAGAACGTCAAGCACTTCAATTCGCTGGTCGAAAAGCTGGAGCCAGGCTCCTCCATTGCTGTACTTGTGCACCGGGAAGGCAGTCAGACATTTCTCGCACTCAAGGTGCCTCGCGGCGAATAGCGCATCCCGCTACTCTTCCGGGGGGGCTTGCCCCCCCGGGTGCCGTCTGTTGTAATTACCGGTAGTTATCTGGGTGATAATCAGTGAGCAGGGACCTGATTCTCTACGTCCGCGCAGGTTGTCACTTGTGTACAGACATGTTGCGCGATCTCGAGGGGCTGCGTACCCGGATCGAATTCCGGTACATCGTCATGGATGTCGATGCGGAGGCGGATCTTGCCGCGCGTTATGGTGATCGCGTACCGGTGCTGACCGCAAACGATACTGACATTTGCCACTATTTCCTGGACGAAGATTGTCTGCGCACGTACCTCGAATCCGCCTAGCGGGTCGGGAAGATCTTCTTTGTCTTGACAGAACCTGAATGCTTCTAGGACAAACCCTCAGGGTTTGACTTGCGTTGATGGCCTCTTCAGAATTCACGACGGGCGGACAGGAAGTATCATCTTCGGTTATCATGCCGCTCGCACGTGCCTGGTGTCCAGGCCGGAAACCTCACCCGAGTTGACCATTGACCGATATCAGCAGAATTCGCAATTTTTCCATCATCGCTCATATTGACCACGGGAAATCCACCCTCGCGGACCGTTTCATCCAGGTCTGCGGCGGGCTGAGTGATCGCGAGATGGGCGATCAGGTGCTCGACTCCATGGATCTGGAGCGGGAGCGTGGTATCACCATCAAGGCGCAATCTGTATCACTCAATTTCAGGGCAAGTGACGGAGAGGTCTATAAACTCAACCTCATCGACACCCCTGGCCATGTGGATTTTTCCTATGAGGTATCGCGCTCACTGGCGGCGTGCGAGGGAGCGTTGCTGGTCGTCGATGCCTCTCAGGGCGTTGAGGCCCAGAGTGTCGCCAATTGTTACACGGCAATCGACCAGGGGCTGGAGGTGGTACCGGTACTGAACAAGATTGACTTGCCCTCGGCGGACCCGGATCGCGTGATTCAGGAGATCGAGGAGATCATCGGGATCGAGGCGCATGATGCCGAGTTTGTCAGTGCCAAGACCGGAGAGGGTGTCGTCGAACTGCTGGAGGCCCTGGTCAGCCGGATCCCCCCACCGGAAGGTGACCCGGATGCGCCGCTTCAGGCACTGATCATCGATTCCTGGTTTGATAACTATGTGGGCGTAATCTCGCTGGTCCGCGTAGTGCATGGGAAGCTTGCGCCGAAAGACAAGGTACAGGTCATGTCGACCGGCCGGACTTTTCTGGTGGAAAAGGTAGGGGTTTTCACTCCCAAACGTTCGCAACAGCCGGAATTGAGCCCCGGCGATGTCGGATTTGTGATCGCCGGTATCAAGGAGATCGATGGTGCGCCGGTCGGTGATACCCTGACACGCACGGAGCGGCCTGCGGACAGTCAGCTGCCTGGATTCCAGATGGTTCAGCCGCGGGTGTTTGCCGGCTTGTTTCCCGTCAATTCGGATGATTATGAAAATCTCCGGGAGGCACTGCACAAGCTGCGTCTAAATGATGCGGCACTGCATTTCGAACCGGAGACTTCGCAGGCACTGGGTTTTGGTTTCCGGTGCGGTTTCCTGGGAATGCTGCACATGGAAATTGTGCAGGAGCGGCTGGAACGCGAATATGATCTTGACCTGATCACCACGGCTCCTACTGTCATCTACGAAGTATTGACGACCCGGGGCGAGGTGATCAGTATTGACAATCCGGCCAGCCTGCCACCCGTCAATCACATCGAGGAAATCCGAGAACCCATAATCGAGGCGAATATCCTCGTGCCGCAGGACTATCTTGGCGGGGTCATCGGTTTGTGTGTGGAAAAGCGCGGTGTTCAGAAAAAGATGCAGTATCTCGGTAACCAGGTTTCGTTGAGCTATGAGTTGCCATTGAGTGAAGTTGTACTGGATTTCTTTGACCGTCTGAAATCAGTCAGCCGTGGTTATGCTTCCTTCGATTATCATTTCGCACGGTTCCAGGCATCCAGGCTGGTCAAGCTGGACATACTGATCAACGGGGACCGGGTGGATGCCCTGTCGATCATCGTGCATCATGAAGTGGCACAGGCGCGTGGGCGGTTGCTGGCTGAAAAAATGAAGGAACTGATTCCCCGGCAGATGTACGAGGTTGCCATTCAGGCCGCAATCGGATCCCAGATTATTGCCCGGACCACTGTCAAGTCCATGGGCAAGAATGTGACCGCAAAGTGTTACGGCGGGGATATCACCCGCAAGCGTAAATTGCTCGAAAAGCAGAAAGCGGGCAAAAAGCGCATGAAACAGTTCGGCAAGGTGGAAATTCCGCAGGAGGCCTTCCTTGCGGTCCTGCAGGTTGGCAGGGAAAAATGATCCCGTATCAGGCTACAATAGCACCCGCCGGCAGGACCGGCCCTTTGCGGGATGATCGGTACAGATAACAGGAACTGAGTAATGAGTGTTGATTTTCCTACCATTTTGGTAATTGCAACCCTGGTGACCGGGATGGTGTGGGCGATGGATGCCATTGTGCTTGCGCCGAGGCGACGGGCCAGGGCTGCCCGCCTGGAAGCGGGCGGCAGTGAAGCCGAACAGCAGCGGGTGGCAATGGTGCTGAAGGAACCGGCATGGATCGAATATTCAAAATCCTTTTTCCCGGTGATTCTGGCTGTTCTGATCCTCCGGTCATTTCTGGTAGAGCCGTTTCGGATCCCGTCCGGCTCCATGATGCCAACCTTGCTCGTTGGTGATTTCATCCTGGTGAACAAGTATGCATACGGGATTCGATTGCCGGCAGTGAATTACAAGATACTGGATATCGGAGAGCCTGAACGTGGAGATGTGGTGGTGTTTCGTTTTCCCAGGGATCCGTCCATCGACTACATAAAGCGGGTGGTCGGCGTTCCCGGCGATCGCATCGGTTATTTCGATAAAGTACTTTATCTCAACGGCGAGCCGGTACGGCAGGTGCAGGAAGGCATCTATCAGGGGGTAGGATCCGGAATTTCAATGTCAGGAGCCAGTCAGCGTCTTGAGCATCTCGGCGATGTCGAACATCAGATACTGGTCATGCCCAATACACCGGGTGTCGAAGGCGAGTATGTAGTTCCGGAAGGGCACTACTTTGTTATGGGAGATAATCGGGACAACAGTAATGACAGCCGGTACTGGGGACCGGTGCCGGAGGAAAATCTTGTAGGCAGGGCCTTTCGTATCTGGATGAACTGGGATTCCGCCAATGCAGGCGTGTCCTGGGACCGGATAGGTGAGCGGATTGAATAACACTTGTTACCAGGGAGACAACATGCAGCCATTATCACGACAGAAGGGTATGACAGCTATCGGCTGGTTGATCGTATTATTCCTGATCGGATTTTTCGTACTGGTCATTTTACGTCTTGCACCACCCTTCATGGAATACTACAAGGTAGTCACGGCACTCTCGTCACTGTCAAACGAGCCGGGTCTGGAACGCAAGTCACGCCCTGATATCCGCAAACTTCTGCAACGGCGCCTGGATGTGAATGACGTCAAGACGATCAAGTCCAAGGATGTGAAGCTTGAATCCGGCAATCAGGGCCTGATGGCATCCGTCAAGTACTCGGAACAGGTTCCCTTCCTGGCGAATATCGAGTTACTGGTGCATTTTGAAAAATCGGTGCCGGTTGGCAAGCGTTGACGCAGAACCCTGAGGCACTTGCCCGTGTCCTGGATTACGAGTTCCGGGATCTTCGCTATCTACAGCAGGCACTGACGCACCGCAGTGCAGGTCACAATAACAATGAGCGCCTCGAGTTTCTCGGCGATGCAGTACTTGGATGCGTTGTCGCTGACGAACTGTTTCGCAAGTTCCCGAAAGCCAGCGAGGGAGACCTCAGCCGTTTGCGGGCCACACTGGTCAAGAGGGAATCACTGGCAAGCATCGCACGCAAACTCGATATGGGTGACTACCTGCAACTGGGGCCCGGAGAGCGCAAAAGTGGTGGATTCCGGCGCGATTCGATCCTCTCCGATGCACTGGAGGCCGTACTGGGCGCTGTTTATCTGGATGGAGGGTTCGAGGCCTGTCAGGTGCGTATCCGCAAGCTGTTCAGGGAAAAACTGGACAACCTGCCCGGTCAGTCCATCCGGAAGGATCCGAAAACCAGGTTGCAGGAGTATCTGCAATCCAGCAGACACCCCTTGCCTGCCTATGAGGTGGTCGATATAAGAGGAGAGGCACACGAGCAATTCTTCCGGGTTGAGTGCCGGGTAGAGATTGATGGTGTCGATCCGGTCTTCGGAGAAGGCAGCAGCCGGCGCCGTGCCGAGCAGGTCGCGGCAGAGGGTATGCTGGAAAAACTCAATGCTAACTGAAATCTATTCCGGTGGCTGAGCATTTTCGCAGTGGTTATGTGGCGCTGGTCGGAAGGCCCAATGTGGGCAAGTCCACGCTGCTGAATCGCCTGCTTGGACAGAAAATCAGTATTACATCACGCCGGCCGCAGACCACCCGTCACCGTATTCTGGGGATCAGGACTACACGGCATGCCCAGGTGATGTATGTCGATACTCCTGGTATTCACAGTCATGCCGGACGCGCAATGAACCGGTTCATGAATCGGGCGGCAATCGATGCGCTCCATGATGTGGATATAATCATCTTCATGGTGGAGGGGGGAGGATGGACTGATGAGGACGAAGTGATTCTGGAGAAGATTGTACATACCGGACTGCCGGTGGTTCTGGTTATCAACAAGATCGACCGCCTTGCGGACAAGACTGGTCTGTTACTCCAGCTGGAGCAATTGTCAGGCAAGATGTCATTTCAGGAAATGATTCCGTTATCGGCCCGTAGTGGCGATCATGTGGATGTACTGGAAAAGGCTATTGAACGCCTGCTTCCGGTTGCGCCACCTTATTATCCGGATGACCAGATAACGGATCGAAGTGAAAGATTTCTGGCGGCTGAGTTCATCCGTGAAAAGCTGTTCAGGAAACTCGGTCGGGAAGTACCTTATGGTTTGACCGTTGAAATCGAACGCTTTCGTGAAGAAGGTGATGTTGTCAGGATTCACGGGCTGATCCTGGTGGAGCGCCCCGGACAGAAAGCCATTGTTATTGGAAAACATGGCGCCCTTTTAAAGGAAGTCGGCAGGCAGGCGCGCCTGGATATCGAGCAGACACTGAAAAAGCGGGTTTATCTGCAACTCTGGGTCAAGGTTAAACAGGGCTGGGCAGATGATGAGCGCGCACTGCGCAGCCTCGGGTACACGGACGAATAATCCCTGACGATCTGCGCTTCCCTGCGCAGTCAAACGGCCACTGGTGTACAACGTTACCCATGGATGAATAGCCCCTTACTGTTATTCAGTAAGAATGCCGGAAGACAGCAAACCTGGTGTATGTGAATCTATTCTGGTGAACAATACATGAACTGCCTAATTGCCACTGCTGCAAGCTGTTATCTGGGATTGACGGTTGGCTGGATGGATTCCAACAACACCGATAACAACAACAAAATCGAGGCTGCAGATGATAACCAACCCACGGCAGGCATCATTGCCGGCGTGGGTTTTCACCGGGTGCGACTCGAAACGGAACTGCGCTGGCACAGACAGGAATTGCATGGCTACAATCCAAGTGGCCTTGGACCTGACGAATCTGCCAATGGCAACGTCGATACGGTGGCCTTGCTCGGTAATGTCCGTCTGCAGCCGGACTGGCGTTTTTCCCCGTACATACTCGGTGGTGCGGGACCTGCCTACCAGAAGCGGGACGGGCATAGTTCGATCACCAATACGGATCTCGACCGGGAAGGTATTTTTTTCGCGTGGCAGGCGGGTATTGGCCTGAGTATGCAATTCACCAGGACCCTGGAGGTCGATCTGGGATATCGGCACTTCGAAACCGAAGACAAGGAGCAACAAGGCTTGATCCTGAGCGTGCGATATCATTTTGAAAACCAGTGAAGAATCGCTAGCGCCCGGTGAAGCTCGTGACTGGTTCGGCACGGTAGAGACACGGGTTACCCGCAAACACGGGCACGGCGTACTGATGCGCCAGCATTGTGCGGTATCCGGCAATATTGCCACCTCCCGACTGGCTGAATTAAAATTGCACAGCGATTTCTGATCCTGACATACGCGACGTATAACCCGAACAGCGCCCCTCCATTATGGAACTGGATCCCCTGATACTCTCGCGAATCCAGTTCGCGTTGAATATATCTTTTCATATCATCTTTCCGTCGTTTACGATCGGACTGGCTGCATGGCTTGCTGTACTGGACGGCATGTCGCTGGTGACCGCCAGGAGCATCTACAGACGCCTGTTCGATTTCTGGCTCAGGGTATTTGTGCTGGCATTCGGGATGGGTGTAGTGACCGGGATTATCATGGCCCTGCAGTTCGGGACCAACTGGAGTGTGCTCGCCGACCGGGGGGGCTCAATCCAGGGACCCCTGCTGGGTTACGAGGCCTTTACCGCGTTCATGCTGGAGGCCACCTTCATCGGCGTGGTTTTGTTCGGCCGTAACCGGGTTCCGCCCTGGGCATATCTGTTTTCCTGCATCATGGTGGCGCTGGGTACCACACTTTCCGCTTTCTGGATCATGGTCAATAACTCCTGGATGCAGGTCCCGGTTGGTCATGTGGTCGTCGACGGTCGTTTCGTACCCAATGACTGGCGGGAAATCGTCTTTGGTGAAGTCGTTCATGTGCGTTTTGTGCATATGCTGCTGGCTGCGTACCTGACAACGGCCTTTTGTATTGCCGCTACCGCTGCAATCTATGCCCTGCGTGGCAGATACCATGCAGAGTCCCTGGTCATGCTAAGGATGTCGCTGGGTCTGGCGGCAATACTGATCCCGATCCAGATACTGTACGGTCACTGGAACGGTGATTATGTTCACGAGCACCAGCCAGCCAAGTTTGCGGCTATAGAGGCTCGTTGGCACACCGAGCAGCCCGCCTCCGAGGTTCTGATCGCCATTCCCGATCCAGAAGAGGGCCGGAACCGTTATGCGCTGGAGATACCGCGGCTGGGCAGCTTTGTTGCCAGCGGTACCTGGGATTCCCGCGAAATCGGACTGGACAGCTTCCCGGAGGCGGACCGACCGCCGGTGCTGATCCCGTTTTTCGGCTTTCGCGTTATGGTTGGCATGAGTCTGATCATGCTGTTCCTGTCATGGCCGGGTTATTACCTCTGTGTCAGGGAACGTATTCTGAAGGCGCGCTGGTTTCTGTGGCTGACGGCATTCAGCTTCCCCACAGGATTTATCGCCGTCTTGAGTGGCTGGTTCGTGGCGGAGGTCGGAAGGCAACCCTGGGTAATCTACGGTCTGCTGCGTACCTCCGAGGCGCTTACCCCGACACTTTCCGGGCCCGAGGTACTGTTCTCGCTGATCGCCTATCTGTTGGCCTACCTGGTGATCGCCGGGGGCGGATTTGTCTATATCTTTCGTCTGCTCAGGGTCGGTCCGGATGGAGGAATCAGGCAGTGATTGAACCGACAGACCTGCAGCTCTTCTGGGCAGTGGTACTTGGACTTTCCCTGCTTCTTTATGCGGTGCTCGATGGATTCGATCTCGGGGTGGGTATCCTTTTCGGCATGACACATGAAGAAAGCAGCCGCAGAATCATGATCCGCGCTGTCGAACCGGTGTGGGATGGCAACGAAACCTGGTTACTCGTGGCGGGTGCTGGTTTATACGCAGCCTTCCCCACGGTTTATGCCATCTTCTTCTCCGCACTGTATCTACCCGTCGTATTGTTGCTGATCGCCTTGATTTTTCGTGGTGTCGCCTTTGAGTTCCGAAACCGGGCAACCCGTCATCGCGGGCTCTGGGACCAGGGGTTCTTTCTCGGGTCGCTGGCAGCAGCCTTTGTCCAGGGCGCGGCCGTCGGTGTGCTGGTGGAAGGGATCCCTGTCGAGAACGGACAGTTTGCAGGTAATGCGTTTTCCTGGTTGTCCCCGTTTTCCGTACTGTGTGGGACGGGTTTGGTGCTGGCTTATACCCTGCATGGTGCGGCATGGCTGGTTGTCAAAACGGGTGGAAACCTTCGGGACCGGATCTACGTGCGTATGCCCTGGTTACTGGCGGCCGCGGCGGTCGTATTCATACTGGTTATTGCCTATGCCTGGATGGGACAGATGGAGATTACCCGACGCTGGCAGGATATTGGCGGGTTCTGGTGGTTTCCGGTTTTGCTTTTCGCTGCCCTGGCAGGTTTCCTGCTTTCCCTGCGCAAACGCAGGGACCACCTGCTGTTTCTGATGAGCGCTCTGGTGTTCATTACAGCATTCACCTCGCTTTTGGTCAGCTTGTACCCGTATATGATCCCGTTTTCCGTTACCATCAGCCAGGGCGCTGCAAGCGCCAGTGCGCTCTCATTTCTGTTCTGGGGGGCAGGTGTCATCATGCTTCCGGTGATCCTGCTATATACGGTGATTGTGTACTGGGTATTCCGGGGGCGGATCGAAACCGATGAGGTGCAGAAATACTGAGATGCCGATCGGTACAGGAGCAGGACATCCGGGGCGGTCATTGCGGTCGCTGACAGGCTTTTCTGCGGAATGGTGCCTGATTATTTTATCCATGGCAATGCGCAATGATGAGTGATATTTGTTATATTGTAGGGGGTTGCAGCGTTCTCCGTGATGAAGTGAGATGCGCCGCATGCCGTTGGATCCCGTCGGTGGCGGGTAGAATACAGTTTGTAGGCAGGTGGCGGACAGGAACCGGCACCGCAGGCAGGTCTCTGGTGTTATGAGTGCTCTGATGAAGATTCCTCTGGAACCCGGCTATATTCTGCACCATTACCCCTACCGGGATACCAGCCTCTTGCTCGAGGTATTTACCCGGCATCACGGGCGGGTGGGGCTGGTGGCTCGCGGTGCGCGTTCGGGACGTTCACGGTTGCGTGGCTTGTTGCAGGTGTTCAGCCCCCTGTTGCTCTCCTGGCACGCGCGGGGTGAACTGGGCACTCTTTCGGGAGCCGAGACGAATGGTCCGGTGCCGGTCCTGCCCGGAAAACGGATCATGAGCGCCTATTACCTGAACGAATTACTGTTACGCATGATGACCCGGAATGATCCGCACCCGGAGCTCTTTACCAGCTATGCCAGTGCCATCGACCGCCTGGCCAGCGGGGAGGCGGGGGAGATTACCCTGCGAATGTTCGAGAAGTCGCTTTTACAGGAACTGGGTTACGGCTTGTTGCTGGATCAAGACGCGGAAACGGGGCATTCGGTGAACCCGGATGACCTGTATGAATACCAGCTTGAAAAAGGTCCGGTGGCGGTCACCCGCAGTTCGGCGGGAGGCCTGTGTTTTACCGGCCGGAGCCTGCTGGCTCTGCATCGGGGGGAACTCGATGATCCGGCCAGCCTTCGGGATGCGAGGCTTCTGATGCGTCACGCGATTGCGTTGTACACCGGAAAGCGTCCGCTCCGGACCCGGGAAGTGCTGCGGCAGTGGACCGTCAGCCAGTAAGCGGCAGACCATTCAGCATTTGTGTAGAGATGAATTTGTCATGATGGTGGATCGAACGATACATCTTGGAGTGAATATTGATCACGTGGCGACCCTGCGCCAGGCCAGGGGGACCCGTTACCCGGACCCGGTTCAGGCAGCGATCGAGGCGGAGCAGTCCGGTGCGGACAGCATTACCTTGCACCTGCGCGAGGACCGCCGCCATATCCAGGAACGTGATGTGGATCTGTTGAGGGATATCCTGCAGACCCGGATGAATCTTGAAATGGCGGTCACCGGGGAAATGCTGGCTATTGCCGAGCGGGTGAGGCCGGCCGATTGCTGCCTGGTTCCGGAGCGGCGCGAGGAGCTGACAACGGAAGGGGGGCTGGATGTGGTCGGGCAGGAAGAGAGGATCGCGGAGGCATGCAGCAGATTGAAGGCGGCCGGTGTCCGGGTCTCCCTGTTCATTGATGCCGATCCGGCACAGGTTGAGGCGGCAGCCCGGGTTGACGCGCCGGTGATCGAGATTCACACCGGGCATTTTGCCGATGCGCCGGATTCGGGCCGGCAGGAGGCAGAGTTGCAGCGTATCGTCGAAGCAGTGCGCATCGGGACCGGTGCCGGGCTGCGAATCCATGCCGGACACGGCCTCAATTATCACAACGTGGCCCCCATTGCCGCCCTGCCGGAAGTACGGGAACTGAATATCGGTCATGCCATCATTGCCCGAGCCGTGTTTACCGGGTTGTCGGCCTCGGTTCGGGAAATGAAGCGGTTGATGCTGGAGGCAAGGAGCCTGCCCGAGTCAGATTTTTCGATGATTTCCGGTGAATAGCGGCTCTTCTTGCAAGGGCGACCGGGAGGCAGGGGCTGGCCTGTCCATGGATCGGACTGTTCCAGGATGGTCAGTCCCGGTTGAGCATCTCATCGATGGCGGCAAGGGTATCCCGGAGGGACTGGTGTATGGTTTCCGCTTTCCGGCCGGCAAGGCTTGCCTTCATGACCTGTAAGTGGTCCACCAGTCCGGGAACGTTACAGTAAAGCGCTCCGCCATGGAGCTTGTGGACGAGCCTGCCCATGGCTTCATAGTCGCCGGTCTGCCATGCGGCACACAGGTCCTGTTTGTGATCAGGTAGCTCAAGAATGAGTAGATCCAGCATCTCGCGGGTCAGCTCTTCATCCAGCTGATCCGCGATCATTCCGGGCCCGGTTTCCCGGGTAGTGTCTGGATGATCCGTGGTACAGGACGCTTTCTCGGGTGACCTCTTCACTCACATGATCCCTGTCTGTGCTGTTGCCATCCGCTCTGGCAAATCAGCCGGGCGCGATTCAGGTCCCGCAAGCGGAGGCCCGGTCATTTTACCCCGGGTCAGCCATGGGGCCTGAAATTGCGGTGTCCGGCTGTTTTATACCGTTGTCCGGGCACGGCATCAAGCACAGGTTCTGCCCCGCGACCATTATGCGATAATATGTTCCCATGGAATATTCAACACTGGAAAGCTTTGTCGGAAATACTCCCCTGGTCCGTCTGCAGCGACTCCCCGGTGAAACATCCAACAACCTGCTGGTGAAGCTGGAAGGCAACAACCCGGCAGGTTCGGTAAAGGACCGGCCTGCCCTGAGCATGATTCGTTACGCAGAGGAGCGGGGAGAAATCGCTCCTGGTGACACCCTGATCGAGGCTACCAGCGGAAACACGGGTATCGCTCTGGCCATGGTTGCGGCCATCAAGGGTTATCGCATGGTACTGGTCATGCCGGAGCATATGAGTGTAGAGCGCCGTGCCGTCATGAAAACCTTCGGTGCGGAGATCATACTGGTAAGTCGCGAAGAGAGCATGGAGGGTGCGCGTGATCTGGCCATGCAAATGGAGAGCGATGGCAAGGGAAAGGTGCTTGACCAGTTTGCCAACCCCGATAACCCGCGCGCGCACTATGAGGGGACAGGTCCGGAGATCTGGCGGGATACCAGCGGGGAAATCACCCACTTCGTCAGTGCCATGGGTACTACCGGTACCATCATGGGAACATCCCGATACCTGAAGGAACAAAATCCGGCTGTCGAGATCGTTGGTGTCACACCGGCGGAAGGTGCCTCTATCCCCGGGATACGGCGCTGGCCACAGGCCTATCTGCCATCGATATTCGATGCGGCGCGGGTTGATCGTACGCTGGAAGTTGGCCAGCAGGACGCGGAACAGGTGACCCTGGATCTGGCCAGGCGCGAGGGGATTTTCGCCGGCATCTCATCCGGGGGCGCGGTTGCTGCGGCACTGCAACTCTCCCTGCGGGTTGAAAACGCCGTTATCGTTGCCATCATCTGTGACCGCGGCGACCGTTACCTCTCGACTGGTGTATTTCCGGCCTGAGCGGTGACCCCGGTCCGGCTATCGGTACGGCTCGCCGCTTCTGTCGCACTTTCCGTTTCCCTCACCAGCAGCGCCGTTGATGAAGTGGGTCTCAGGCTCGGCGGCCTGGAAGGCGAGGGCTGGAGTCTGCAGGGCCTGGAGTTCCGTTATCTCTGGGTGGAAAACGTCCCACAATTGCAAATCCGGGTGGATTCGCTGGTGTTACCGGATCCCGTGGGTGTAGTGCAGGATGTGAACATCCACTGCATGGAAAGCGAGTTATCAGCGGACAGGATTCTGTGTGACGCGGGCAGGGTCAGTGCCAGATCCGGTTTATTCGATATTGACCACGCCGGGTTACGGCTTGAATACCACCATGATCAGGGCAGACTGCAACTCCAGTTACAGGAGGTGGGTTTGGGGCAGGGGCTGGTATCGGCACATGCCACACTGGATGAGGGTGCCTGGTCTGTCGACATGAATGCCAGGGAACTGGAGTCCGGCATCGTACTGGATATCGCAGCAAAACTGGGATACAGGGTGGATTTGAGCGCCAGCGGGAAGATAGATGCACGGGTTATGGCGAGGGGGAACGAGGTGGCCCTGCAGAGCCTGGAATGGCAAGGCGATTTCAATGGTCTTGAGTTCACCGATTCATCCGGTCGATATGCAGGCGAGGGCCTGCGGTGTGTTGCCAGGCTCAGTCTGGAAAGAAAGCAGGCGGTTTGGCTGGCGGACATCGATCTGCCCTGTGAAGAGGGCGGGCTCTACATCGATCCGGTGTTCGTGGATATTTCACAGTTCCCGCTCGAACTCAGGGGATCGATGGAATGGGGTGCAAAAGGCAATACGGTCACGCTGCACAATTTCGAGCTCTCGCAACCGGGTATCCTGCATCTGCAGGCAAGGGGGCACGCCGATCCGGGTCCGCCGGTATTGTTCCAGGAGCTAACCGCCGATCTGACAGATGGGCAATTACCGGGATTGTACGAGGTCTATCTGCAGCCTTTTGTTTCCGGAAGTGCGGTGGCGGAGCTGGAGACTTCGGGCCGGGTTGATGCGCAACTGGTATCTGCCAAGTCGATGGTCTCCCGTGTCCTGATGAATCTGGAGCAGGTGTCAGTGAATGAACGGGGCGGGCTCTTTGGTCTGGATGGTCTGCAGGGCGTCCTGGAATGGGCAGACACGGAAGAGACAAGCCTGTCCCGGCTGCAGTGGCAAGGAGGGCATGTCTACAATATCGGGCTGGGTGCCGCTGAAATCGCCATTGAATCCAGCAATGACCACGCTAGCTTGCAGCGGCCCGCGAGGATACCGGTACTCGATGGTGAGCTGCAGCTGGAAAAGCTCAGTATCGGGGCCCCCGGTACATCACGGATGCAATGGAATATCGAGGGTATACTGACACCGATTTCCATGCGCGAACTCAGTCTGGCACTGGGATGGCCGGAACTGGCGGGCAAGCTGTCCGGGGTAATACCGGATGTCCACTACGAGGGGGGATCCATAGAAGTGGGTGGTGTTCTGCTGGTACGCATCTTCGATGGTGAAATTACACTGCGTAATCTGAAACTGGATCAGCCCTTCGGGATCATACCGCGCATGTGGCTGGATGCCGCCATAAAAAATCTGGATCTACACACACTGACACGGACGTTTTCATTTGGCAAGATAGAAGGCAAGCTCGGTGGCGCCATTCGAAACCTGGTGATGGAAGACTGGCGTCCGTTCTCGTTTGATGCCTACCTTGCCACGCCGCCGGACGATCAGTCACGTCACCGGATCAGCCAGAAGGCGGTCGACAATCTCTCCAGCATCGGTGGCGTGAGTGGAGTGTTGTCGCGCAGTTTTCTGCGGTTTCTGGAAGATTTTCCCTATGACCGCCTCGGACTGAGTTGCCGGCTCGAGAACGGGGTGTGCTACATGGGGGGCGTGGCTCGGGCGACTAACGGTTACTATATTGTGAAGGGCAGTACGCTGCCCCCCAGGCTGGATGTTATCGGTTATGCCGACCGGGTGGACTGGGATACATTGATCCAGCGACTGGTAGCGGCAACCCGGGCACAGGAAGCGGAGCTGCAGTGACTGGTTTTCCTGCCCTGGGGTGTATGCGCACCGGCCCCGGATTTCGCGGGTCGTCGCATTAATCCCGCCTGAAAAGCCGGTTTCGTCGCATGATTCACAGGATATAATGAAGACTGCCTGTATCTGCCGGGAAGTACCGCCGGGTGAGGTCTTGCGCACTCCCGCCCGAGGTTATATGCAATGACCGGATTTTTCCTGAAACGATCTTGTGTAATGGAGATGATGCAATGAAACTGCTTCGAAATATCTTGTCTTTTCTGTTCGCGCTGTCGGTCCTTTCCTGTGTAACCATCAATGTTTATTTTCCTGCGGCAGCGGCAGAAGAGGCAGCAGACCAGATTATTCGTGATGTCTATGGAGAGACGCCGGAAGAGGGTGAGAAACCGGCATCGGAACCGCATACCGGTATCGAACCGGAAAGGGTACCGGCGCTCATCGCCTTGCTGGAAAGGCTTGTTCCGCCGGCCCATGCCGAGGCTGACATCTCGATCAAAACGCCCGCGATACAACGGATCACCGCGAGCCTGGAAAAACGCCACAAGCAGCTTGCCCCGTATTACTCCAGCGGTGCCATTGGAATGACCAACGATGGTCTGATCACCATTCGCGACCAGAAACTGGTGCCACTCAAGGACCGGAGTCAGGTCAAGCAACTGGTCAATACAGAGAATCGTGACCGGGACGCCTTGTATAAAGAAATCGCGCGCGCCAACGGCCATCCGGAATGGGAACCGGATATACGCAAGACCTTTGCCCGCCGCTGGGTCGGTAACGCACCAGGTGGATGGTGGTACAACGATAACCAGGGCAACTGGAAACAGAAATAGGAGCCAGAAAAGGCATGAATCTGTTTGTATTTGATATCGAGACTGTTCCTGATGTTACGGCCGGGCGACTTCTCTACCAGCTTGAGGACCTGGATGACAGGGGGGTAGCAGATGTCATGTTCTACAAGAGAAAGCAGGAATCCGGAGGATCCGATTTCCTTCGCCATCACCTGCACCGCATTGTCGCCATATCCGTTGTTCTGCGTACCAGCGACAGGGTCAGGGTATGGTCCCTCGGGGAGCCGGACTCCGCGGAGGAGGATTTGATCCGGCGTTTTTTTGACGGGATCGAAAAATTCTCGCCTGTACTGGTGTCATGGAATGGCAGCGGTTTTGATTTGCCGGTGATTCACTATCGCAGCATGCTGCACGGTATACAGGCCCCGCGCTACTGGGATGTCGGGGATGATGATCGGGAATTCAAGTGGAATAACTATCTCAGCCGTTATCACCAGCGGCATACCGACCTGATGGACGTATTGTCGGCTTATCAGCCCAGGGCTGCGGTACGCCTGGATGAACTGGCAACCCTGCTTGGATTCCCCGGCAAGATGGGTATGAGCGGTGCGCATGTCTGGGACAGCTATCTCCGTGGAGAGGTGGAAGGAATTCGCAATTATTGCGAAACGGATGTGATGAATACCTACCTGCTCTATCTGCGCTATGACCTGATCCGCGGTCACCTCAATCCATATGAATATGAACAGGCGTGCGCGGAATTGCGGGAACTGCTGGAACAGGAAGAAAGGCCCCACTTCACCGAATTTCTGCAGGCCTGGCGGAAACCCGACTGAGTCTTGCGGGCAGAATTTCCCCCGGCACCGCTATGGAAATGTACAGGAACACACAGTGTGTATTTCTTTACGGATATGAATCTTTCCTTCTATCTGTGAATCATGCGACGAAACCGGCATTTCAGCCGGCGTATAGGCAACGATCAGGACGATAGTATGGGCCGTAGCAGGAAAAAGCGTCTGCCGGAGGAAGCGGTTCGTGCCTCGGTGGAGTCACTTTCGCATGACGGACGCGGCGTTGCCCGTATCAATGGAAAGACCGTCTTCATTGACGGAGCCCTGCCAGGCGAGGAGGTGATGTGCCGGTATCGCGCCTGCCGAAAGGATTACGATGAAGCCCGGGTTGATGAGGTTCTTGTGGCAGCTGCGGAGCGGGTTGCTCCGCGTTGTGCGCATTTCGGTGTCTGTGGAGGCTGCAGCCTGCAGCACATGGATCCCGGACGACAAATACTGGCAAAGCAGGAGGTGTTACTCGAAAACCTTCGCAGGATAGGCGGTGTCGAACCGCAAACCGTCCTTCCTCCCCTGACCGGCCCGCACTGGGGGTACCGGACCAAGGCGAGGCTAGGGGTTCGTTATGTCGTCAGAAAATCCCGCGTGCTGGTGGGTTTTCGTGAACAACGCAGTTCCTATGTCGCGGATATCGCCCGTTGCGAGATCCTGCATCACTCTGTCAGCAATCTGATGCCCGCATTGGCGGGTCTGATCGAGGGCCTGACGGTATGCCGGCGAATACCGCAGATCGAGGTCGCTGTGGGAGAAGGGGTGACGGCACTGGTGTTCAGGCACCTGGATCCGCTATCCGTGAATGACAGAGAGGCCCTGCATGCCTTTGGCGAATCCCGGAATATTTGCATCTATCTGCAGCCTGGAGGGCAGGATAGCGTTCATGCCCTGTGGCCGCCGGATCCGGTACTGGAATACCATCTGCCAGACCAAGGAGTCGCGATACAGTTTCAGCCCGGCGATTTTACCCAGGTAAATCCGGTGATGAACCGCAAGATGGTCCACAGGGTGCTGGAGCTGCTTGACCCCCGGCCGGGTGAACGGGTGCTGGACCTGTTTTGCGGACTGGGTAACTTTACCCTGCCGATTGCGAGATATGCGGATAGCGTGACGGGGATCGAGGGAGACCGGGGGCTGGTGGAGCGCGCCAGGCAGAATGGACGGCGAAACGGATCTGCCAACACGGAATTCCATGTTGCGGATCTCGAGGAGTTTTCCAGCGAGTTGGAGTGGATGCAGAAACCCTGTGACAAGGTGTTGCTGGATCCTCCGCGTAGTGGCGCTGCCAATGTGGTTGCCGGACTGCGGGCACTGGCTGCCGATCGGATCGTGTATGTTTCCTGTCACCCCGGTTCTCTTGCCAGGGACGCCGGTCTGCTGGTCAACGAGCAGGGTTATCTACTGGCCTCGGCCGGAGTGATGGATATGTTTCCGCACACTGCTCATGTGGAGTCTATCGCCCTCTTTGAGCGACGATAAGCCAGGACTTATTGCGGGTACCAGCGATTGTTCAAGGCCTTGTATACCCGACGGGGATACCAGCTCTTGCCGATACTGCCATTGTAACGTGCCAGCGCCTTGTGCATGTTTCCCTTTTCCCTGATCAGGTAATGTTTGAGGATGGTGCAGCCAAAGCGCAGGTTGGTGTTGACATCGAACAGGTCGTCCTCCGGTTTGCCGATCTCATCCAGCCAGAACGGCATGATTTGCATCAGACCGCGCGCACCGGCCACCGATACGGCAAAGCGATCATAATTACTTTCAACTTCGATCAGGGCAAGCACCAGTTCCGGCTGTAGTCCTGCGCGATTCGCCTCGTAATGGACGTACTTCAGTATCTCCATCCGCTCCTGTGGATCCTTGACACGGGATTCCAGCCGGTTGGACATGTCCATCAGCCAGACTTCGGCATCGAAGCGGTCCTCGAAGCTGTCCGTGGTGTAGATTGCCGTGATGAGTACATCCCGTAGTTCCTGGTCAGGCCGTTCCTGAGTGGCCCCGCAAGCGATACTGGTCGTGAACAAGAACGCCAGAACCGGTAGGAATGTAATCAGAAACCTGCTTGCCTTGTTCCCGAAGAAATGGATAAGCATGCTCATTGATGCAGGATTTACTGGTCAGATCCAACCGGTTCGCCATACCCGCCCGGGGGCTGGACAGGTCAAACCGGTAACAACCCGACTAAATAAAAAAAGTTGCAATAAACAGCCCTGATCGGTTCGCGCGGACTGCCCCGGGTATTACATCCGGGTTAATCGGCCTGACCGAGCTGTTCCTTGAGAAATGCCACGATGCCGCCAAGTGGTATCTTTATGTTTTCGCCCCCCCGGCGGGCTTTGTGTTCGACCATTTCCTGGTCAAGATTCTTCTCCCCGACGACAACACGGTGGGGAATGCCGATCAGCTCTGCATCTGCGAACATTACCCCGGGCCGTAGTTCACGATCGTCGAAGAGTACCTCCATGCCCGCGGCTCGCAGCTCCGCGTACAGGGATTCCGCAGCTTCACGCACCCGTACGGACTTTTTCATATTCATTGGCAGCAGGGCGACCTGAAACGGTGCGAGGGCTGCTGGCCAGATGATGCCGTTTTCATCATTATTCTGTTCTATCGCTGCTGCCACAATACGGGAGACGCCTATTCCGTAGCAGCCCATGACCATGACAGTATCCTTTCCCTGTTCATCCAGGACGGTCGCGCTCATCGCCTTGCTGTATTTGTCACCAAGCTGGAATATATGCCCGACTTCTATACCCCGGGCAATCTCCAGAATCCCTTTACCATCCGGAGCCGGGTCGCCATCGACGACATTGCGCAGATCGGCGACTTGCGGGGAGGGCAGGTCGCGCTCCCAGTTTACACCGCTCAGGTGTTTGCCATCTTCATTGGCACCGCAGACGAAGTCGGCAAGGCAGGCAGCCGCATGATCTACGATCACACGGATGCTCAGACCGACAGGTCCCAGAGATCCAGCTGAACAGCCTGCGGTCCTCTGTATCTGCTCCTCGGTGGCCATGCAGAGCGGACTTGCGATGCCATCGATTTTTTCGGCCTTGATGGTATTGAGCGCATGATCACCCCGCAGGACCAGAGCAATGATGTCGTCATCCGAACCCTGTACCAGCAATGTCTTGACGCACCGGCCGGGATCGACGCCCAGAAAGCCGCTGACCTCCTCGATAGTGTGCTGGCCCGGGGTGGAAACCGTTTTCAGGATCGCTGTGGGCGATGGCCGCTTACCCGCGGGCTTTTCCGCAGCTGCCAGCTCCACGTTGGCCGCATACTCTCCGGTTGAAGAAAAGGCTATGGCGTCTTCCCCCGATTCAGCCAGTACATGGAACTCATGTGATACCTTTCCACCGATGGCCCCGCTGTCCGCCTCTACGGCGCGGAAATCGAGTCCCAGGCGGGTAAAGATTCGTGTATAGGTCTTATACATCACGTCATAGGTTTCCTGCAGGGATGCAGGGTCCATATGAAAGGAGTAGGCATCCTTCATCAGGAATTCCCGTGCCCGCATGATGCCAAAGCGGGGCCGGATTTCGTCCCGAAACTTTGTCTGGATCTGATAGTAAGTAACCGGCAGCTGCTTGTAACTACGGATCTCCCTGCGCGCAATATCGGTGATTACTTCCTCATGTGTCGGGCCAAAACAGAAGTCGCGCTGGTGACGGTCATTCAGGCGCAGTAATTCCGGGCCGTACTGTTCCCAGCGCCCCGATTCCTGCCATAGCTCGGCTGGTTGCACCGCCGGCATGAGGAGTTCAAGGGCATTCGCGGCATCCATTTCCTGCCGGATGATCGATTCTACCTTGCGTAATGTCCGCAGCCCGAGGGGTAACCAGCTGTAAACGCCGGCAGCCTGTTTCCGGATCATGCCTGCTCGCAACATCAGCTGATGACTGACAATTTCTGCATCCGCAGGCGTTTCTTTAATCGTATTCAGGGAAAACCGGGTTGCGCGCATGGTGTTACGGTTCCTCGTTGTGGGGATTGGATTTTATATCAATCCGATGGCCGGAATAGAACACGGATTCGTGTGGGGAGTGTAAAACAGAATCAACACAGAAAGAAAAACAAGGGGTATGACGTAAAAAAACGCCATTACAGGCGCTAGTCTCCCTGCAGTGCCGGTGGTCTGGGGAGTACGTTCAGGTCTTCATGATAGTCGAGGATTTCGTATTCAATGCCCTCCGGTGGCAACTGATCCGTGATTTGCCACCGGTTGTTGGCATCGCGCCACTTGTAGAGGCGTGCCGTCCTGTCGCTGAGACCCAGGTCTGCGGGTATCTCCGTTACGCGGTTGCGAAGATCAGGGTTGAGATAGAGGATCAGACCCGCAGCGCAGATCAACAGCAGCACTATCCCGAGTAAGCGCATGAGGGTGTCTTTCTCTCCGGCACTAGAACGTAGTGCCGTTCCATCCCCACATGGCCCGGGGGGCATCGGTAAATTCGATATAGATTCTGTCCCTGTCCACGCCCAGATGCTGATGAACGAGGTCGCACAGTGCCTCTGACAGGGATTGGGTGGCTGATTCGGGTAGTCCAATACTCTTCAATTCAAGGTAGGCAAGCGGTGCGTCGGTGCCGGCAAAGCGCATCAGCGGGTTGGATTGCAGGGATACCATCACATAGCGTTCCGGTTTCCCCAGTAGTCTTGCTACCTCTTCGGAGGCCTCATTTACCAGAGATGTGTTGTGGTTTTCATGCAAGCTCTGGTTCGTCTGAATCTTCAGTAGAGGCATGGTACTGGTTCTCAGGCCGGGTCGCAGTACTCAGCGATCTGTTCATTGGTTTCGGCCAGCCGCTTCTGGCGTTCCTCCTCGGTGAGACGGGTAACCTCGCCATCGATCATGTACCGGCGACCGCCGGCCATTTCCAGATTCTGCAGATTGTTGCGGGCGATTCTGCAGTTATCTTTTCTTATCTTGGCGTTCAGGATCTCCCGTTGCTTGTCGAGATCTTCCTCCCCGGCCGTTTCTCTTTGCTTTTCCAGTTTCGCTACCTGTTCCTGCAGGTGGTGGAGCGCCTCTTCCGGATCGCTGGATGGCGACCCTGTCCTCTTTATGAGTTCGAATTCACGATCTCTGGGTGGAATCTGGGTATAGTGAACCGAATCCCCGTCATCTGTCCACTTGTAAATGACATCATCTGCCTGCCCTTTGGTGACAACCAGTAACAGGAAGGTGGCAATGATTATAACTAATGGGCGCATCAGTCTATCCTTTGTCGATTTCAGGCAAGCAGTTAATAGATCTATCGGCTATTATCGGCGATAGTGTAAAAAGGAATAGGGACCACTTCACATTCTGCGGTGTCTCTGTGGCCGTTTTTCCGCAATGAGTTGGAGTCTTTCAGGCCACCGGGGCGTGATTTCGGTCTCCGGGCGGACTGGTCTCTTGACCTGTCCTTTGAATATCAGTACTTTCTACTATTTGTGAAAGTATGACCTGTCGTCCGGAAGACGGGCGTTTGGGATTGTCGGCAACTGGTTCAGGATTTGGTCAGAAAACCTGGCCGTTCGGGAACAGGCCCTAGGAGACCAGACCAGTGGAACTCACCGGCGCGGAAATCTTTGTCCGCTGTCTAAAAGAGCAAGGTGTCGAGTTTTTATTCGGCTACCCGGGTGGGGCCGTGCTGCACATCTATGATGCGCTTTATGTGCAGGATGACGTGAAACACATCCTGGTGCGGCATGAGCAGGCAGCTACGCACGCCGCTGACGGGTATGCGAGGGCAACCGGTAAACCCGGGGTCGTGCTGGTGACCTCGGGCCCCGGTGCGACGAATGCGGTAACCGGCATCGCCACTGCCTATATGGATTCCATACCCATGGTTGTCTTCACGGGTCAGGTACCGACCCACTTGATTGGCAACGATGCTTTTCAGGAAGCAGACAACATCGGTATCACGCGACCCTGTGTAAAGCATAATTTCCTCGTCAAGGATGTGGACAGGCTGGCCATCACGATCAAAAAGGCTTTCTACGTGGCTACCTCTGGCCGCCCTGGCCCCGTTGTTGTTGACATACCCAAGGACATTACCGCCGAGAAGGCGGAATTCGACTATCCCAAAACAGTCACCATGCGTTCGTACAACCCGGTGGTCAAGGGACATACCGGGCAGATCAGGAAGGCGGTGGACCTGCTCATAAGCGCCCGGCGTCCCATGATCTACACCGGTGGGGGTGTGCTGCTGGGTAATGCCTCGGAATCACTTACCGAGTTGACACACCTGCTTGAATTTCCGATTACCAATACACTGATGGGTCTGGGTGCCTTTCCCGCTACAGACCGGCAGTTTGTCGGCATGCTCGGTATGCACGGTACCTATGAAGGAAATATGGGCATGCATCACAGTGATGTGCTGCTGGCCATTGGCGCCCGTTTCGATGACCGCGTGACCGGAAATATCGACAAATTCTGTCCCGCCGCAAAGATCATTCATATTGACATCGATCCCGCGAGTATTTCCAAGAACGTCAAGGTTGATGTGCCTATCGTGGGTTGCGTGGACAATGTGCTGAAGACGATGATCAAGGAAATCAAGGCCCGCAAGCTTGAAATCGACAAGCAGGCCCTGGCAGAGTGGTGGAAGCAGATAGATGAATGGCGTGACATGGATTGTCTCAAGTATGACCGTGAGAGTGATCTCATCAAGCCGCAGTTTGTGGTCGAATCCCTGTATGAAGCGACTGGTGGAGATGCCTTTGTAACCTCGGATGTCGGCCAGCACCAGATGTGGGCGGCACAGTATTACAAGTTCGACAAACCCAATCGCTGGATCAATTCCGGTGGCCTGGGAACCATGGGTTTCGGGCTCCCTGCTGCCATGGGTGTCCAGTTTGCTTATCCGGATGCCACGGTGGCCTGTGTTACCGGTGAAGGCAGTATCCAGATGTGCATCCAGGAATTATCCACCTGCCGACAGTACGGCCTGCCCATTATGATCGTTAATCTGAACAACCGGTATCTTGGCATGGTCCGTCAGTGGCAGGAGTTTTTCTATCAGGGACGTTATGCCATGTCATACATGGATTCACTGCCGGACTTCGTCAAACTGGCGGAAAGCTACGGCCATGTCGGTATGCAGATCAACCGGCCTGGCGACGTCAAAGACGCGTTCCGGGAGGCATTGAAGGTCCGCGACCGGCTGGTATTCCTGGATTTTATTACCGACCAGACCGAAAATGTCTATCCCATGATTCCTGCCGGTGGCGGTCAGAACGAGATGATTCTTGTATAACTTCCGGCTGGATACCCGCAGATGAGACATATCATATCAATTCTGATGGAAAACGAGGCGGGCGCACTCTCCCGTGTAGCGGGTCTGTTTTCTGCGCGGGGTTATAATATAGAGTCATTGACAGTGGCGCCGACGGAAGATCCTTCCCTGTCGCGCATGACACTGGTGACGACAGGAACGGACCAGATCATCGAACAGATCACCAAGCAGCTCAACAAGCTGATCGATGTTGTCAAACTGATGGATATGACAGAAGGTCCGCATATCGAACGGGAGATGATGCTGGTCAAGGTGAGTGCGGTTGACAAGGAAAGAGCCGAGCTGAATCGTCTTGCCAGTATATTTCGTGGCCGCATCATCGACGTATCTGACAAGACCTATACTATCGAGTTGACGGGAGACGGTGACAAACTCGATGCTTTTCTGCAGGCCCTGGATTCGACCGTGATACTCGAGGTTGTACGATCCGGTGTATCGGGGATCGCGCGTGGCCAGAGGGCGCTGAGGTTATAGGCTTGCCTGCCCGCCCGTATCCATACGGGAACCGGCAGGGAGTGAATTCTGATCAACAAATTGCCAGGAAACATGAATGAATATCTATTATGACAAAGATGCCGATCTGTCCATAATCAAGGGACTCAGGGTTGCCATTATCGGGTATGGATCGCAGGGACACGCACACGCAAATAATCTGAAGGAGTCCGGCGTTGATGTGACAGTGGGTCTACGGTCCGGATCGATATCGGAAGCGAAGGCAAAAAAGGCCGGCCTGACGGTTCAGTCGATTGATGATGCGGTATCGGGGGCGGATGTGGTCATGATCCTGGCTCCGGACGAACATCAGGCCAGGCTTTACCGTGAGCAAATAGCGCCAAACATCAGGCAGGGGGCGGCACTGGCCTTTGCGCACGGGTTCAATATTCATTTCCAGCAAATTGAGCCCCGTGCGGACCTGGATGTCATCATGATTGCCCCCAAGGGGCCTGGTCATCTCGTGCGATCGACCTATCAGCAGGGTGCAGGTGTGCCCTCGTTGATCGCGGTCTACCAGGATGCCAGCGGCCGTTCCCGGGACATCGCCCTTTCCTATGCCTCGGCCAACGGGGGAGGTCGCGCTGGAATCATCGAAACATCTTTCCGGGAAGAGACGGAGACGGATCTGTTCGGCGAACAGGCGGTTTTGTGTGGTGGCACGACCGCACTGGTTCAGGCTGGTTTCGAGACCCTGGTGGAGGCAGGTTATGCGCCCGAGATGGCCTACTTCGAATGCCTGCATGAACTCAAGCTGATTGTCGATCTCATGTATGAGGGCGGTATTGCGAATATGCGTTATTCGATTTCGAATACTGCTGAATATGGTGACCTGACGCGGGGCCCTCGCGTCATTACAGAAGAGACCAAGCGCGAGATGGGGAGGATTCTGTCCGAAATACAGAATGGCGAGTTTGCCCGCGAATTTATCCTGGAAAACCAGGCGGGGGCCGCTACCCTGAAGGCCAAGCGAAGGATCGGTCGCGAGCACCCCATTGAAAAGGTTGGTGACCAGCTACGGGGTATGATGGCATGGATCAAGGCGGGTAAAATCGTCGATAAAAACGTGAATTGATCACGAAACATGATGCTCCATTCACAGTGTATGGAGCCAGGGTCCGTTAACGCTGGGCATCCGCATAGTGTTAGCAGGCCCTAACTGATACCATGGAGTCCGAGGTACCTGGATTCCAACCCGGGCGAGTGCGGGAATATGGGACAATGATCACGATTTCGAGGTGCATGGCGGAACCACGCAACGATAAATCGCGGGCACTTGACCTGCTCTGCCGCCGTCGATGCAGAAGCATCCCGGGTATGGCAGTCTCCTGATTTATTGGAATCAAGGTTGGCAACGAGCCAGTATCCTGTTATTGCACGAGAGGGTTGGCTGCCTCTGGCGCTTTGTGTTGCTCTCGCGATCCTGACCACGCACTTTGCAGGTATTGCCTGGGCAATTCCCATGTGGATGGCCTTCAGCGTGCTACTGGTTGCATTCCGTGATCCCCGCCGTGAGATTCCGCCTTCTCCCCTGGCAATCGTCAGTCCCGCCGATGGCCGGGTGGTGTCTGTCGAAAAGGTCCACGACCCCTATCTTGATCGTATGGCAGTGCAAATCGGGATCCAGATGAATCATTATGGTGTATTCAGTACCCGAAGTCCGATTGAAGGCAAGGCGCTGGAACCACCCGAAAACAATAATGAATCAAGGGAGTATGGTGGGAAAATGCCACATGGCGTCTGGTTGAAATCAGATGAAGGTGATGATCTGGTTCTGGTGATGAACCGTGGGCCCCTGCATACGTCGCCACGCTGTTATGTGCAGTTCGGCGAACGTGTGGGTCAGGGACAGCGGTGCGGTTTCATTCATCTTGGTGGTCGTGTTGACGTTTATTTACCCGAGCGTAGCCGGATCAATGTAACGCCCGGCTCAATTGTCACGGGCGGTTCGGATATCATCGCCAACCTGGTTCATTGACCGGATACACACAGGCCGTCTATGGAAGAAGACCAGACAGAGAACAAATCGCGCAGGGGGATCTATCTCCTTCCGAACTTGTTCACCACGGCCGGGTTGTTCGCCGGTTTTTATGCCATTGTCGCATCCATGGGTGATCGCTTCGAGGCAGCAGCCGTGGCGATCTTCATTGCGATGATCATGGATGGCATAGATGGCAGGGTTGCCCGGTTGACACGCACCCAGAGTGATTTTGGCGTACAGTATGACAGTTTATCCGACATGATCTGCTTCGGTCTTGCGCCGGCGCTGGTGATGTATGAATGGTCATTGCACTCGATGATCAATATTGGCTGGGCCAAGCTCGGCTGGCTTGCGGCCTTCATTTATACGGCGGGTGCTGCACTGCGCCTGGCTCGCTTCAATGCCCAGATCAAGGTCGCCGATAAACGCTATTTCCAGGGCTTGCCCAGCCCTTCCTCTGCGGCCGTTCTGGCCGGGCTGATATGGGTGGGTGTGGATACGGGGATGAGCGGTGCGGATCTTGTAGTACCTGCATTTGTATTGACCATACTGATGGGTGTCCTGATGGTCAGCAATGTGCGTTACTACAGTTTCAAGGAATTTGATTTCAAGAACCGGGTACCCTTCGTTGTCCTGCTGGTCTTCGTTATGGGGTTTGTATTTACCTCGATCGATCCCCCGAAGGTTCTTTTCGCTGGCTTTCTGGTCTATGCCATTTCCGGTCCCTTGATAACCCTGGCATTCATACGTAAAAGGCGGCGTGAAAGAAAACGGGCAGTGGCAGTGAAAGCCGAAGAGAGAAACGAGCCGTGAATTTCGTGGTTGAGTGCTTCCTATAGAGGGCAGGACTTGGCATGGCAGCTGGTTTGGACTATAGTTGATTTTCAGGCAATGTATATTGCCGGATACGGTATGATGAAGCATAAACTGAACATATCCCTTCATGTCAGGCCGGCCATCGGTATCGATGGGCTGCGGCTCCTGTTGCCTTCCCGGCGACTGCTGCTGTCTGCGGACAGCTAATCCACAAACCCTGGCGAGGGAATACGCGAATTCATGTTTCTGTCTGGTTCAGGTTGCAGTCTGCAGGCTGGCAGGTCTGCTATTCTGTTCATGGCCAGGTTCCGGACTGGGTTTACTATCGCGGAACTGCCGGGATACATTGCCTGGATGTGGAGTAATGCAATGAATATTGAAGATAAATTGATCATTTTTGACACTACCTTGCGGGATGGAGAGCAGAGCCCTGGCGCATCCATGACCAGGGATGAAAAAGTACGTATCGCCAAATCCCTGGAACGCATGCGGGTGGATGTAATCGAGGCCGGTTTCCCCATTGCCAGCCCGGGAGATTTCGAATCGGTACAGGCCGTGGCAAGGGCGGTTACTGACAGTACGGTTTGTGGTCTCGCCAGGGCGGTGGACAGGGATATTGACCGGGCGGGTGAGGCCTTGCGAGAGGCCGCCTCGGCACGAATCCATACCTTTATCGCCACCTCGCCGATCCATATGGAGATGAAGCTGCGTATGCAGCCGGAACAGGTCATTGAGCAGGCCTTGCGGGCAGTGAAGCGGGCCGGCCGGTATACGGATAACATCGAGTTCTCTCCGGAGGATGCCGGTCGTTCAGAAATCGATTTCCTGTGCAGGATCCTGGAGGCTGTCATCGACGCCGGTGCCCGGACAGTCAATATCCCGGATACCGTTGGTTACAATCTGCCCCACCAGTTTGGAGAATTGATTCGAACGCTCATCGAGCGAGTGCCCAATGCAGACAAGGCGGTTTTTTCCATTCACTGTCATAATGATCTTGGCCTTGCCGTTTCCAACTCCCTCTCGGCTGTATTGAACGGCGCACGTCAGGTTGAGTGCACCATCAATGGCCTGGGTGAACGGGCGGGAAATGCTGCACTGGAGGAGGTGGTGATGACGGTAAAGACCCGCCAGGATATCTTTCCCTGCCAGGTTGGTCTCGACAGCACCCAGATCGTGCCATGCTCACGGCTTGTATCCGGAATCACCGGATTCCCGGTCCAGCCCAACAAGGCTATCGTGGGCGCGAATGCCTTTGCTCATGAATCCGGTATTCATCAGGATGGTGTCCTCAAGAGTCGCGAGACCTACGAGATTATGCGTGCACAGGATGTGGGCTGGTCAGCCAACCGGATCGTTCTCGGCAAGCATTCGGGGCGTAATGCCTTCCGCACCCGGTTGAAGGAGCTGAATATTGAATTCAACTCTGAAGAGGAGCTGAATTATGCTTTCTCCCAGTTCAAGGAACTGGCAGATAAAAAGCACGAAATCTTCGACGAGGACTTGCAGGCCCTGGTAACCGATACGGGTATTGAGGCGGAAAACGAGAGGGTAAAGCTGGTATCGCTCCGGGTCTGTTCTGAAACGGGTGAAACACCGAATGCGCAACTGACACTCAGGGTAGACGGCAGCGAGCAGCATGCCAGTGCTTCCGGCAGCGGCCCCGTCGATGCGGCCTTCAAGGCAATCGAATTGATCATGTCGAGTGGAGCCGGCCTGCAATTGTATTCGGTCAACAACATCACCAGCGGGACGGATGCTCAGGGTGAGGTGACTGTGCGCCTGGATAAGGCCGGCCGTATCGTCAACGGTCAGGGGGCGGATACTGATATCGTCATTGCATCAGCCAAGGCCTATATCAATGCCCTGAACAAACTGATCCTGAAAAGCGAGAAAGCCCATCCCCAACTTGGTGATGTCTGATGGAAGCCATGCCTGCAGACAAGAGGCGGCAGTATCTCGCGACCATGGGCATTCAGCTGTGGGAAAGGCGCGAACTGCCAGGCAGGGAACAAGATGTGCAACTAACGGAACCGCCGGCTACTGCTCCCGCGCCTGCACCGGCCGTGAAAGTCACCAGTACCATCAGCGCACTGGACTGGAAAGAACTGGAAAATCGTGTTGCGAGCTGTACACAATGTGGATTGCACGCGAAGCGTAATCGCACGGTCTTTGGTACCGGAGATAAAAGTGCCCGATGGATGGTGATTGGAGAGGCACCCGGTGCCGACGAGGATCGTGCAGGTGAACCTTTCGTTGGGCGCGCCGGCAAGTTGCTGAATGCCATGATCAGGGCGGCAGGCTGCAAGCGGGAAGAGGTATTTATCGCCAATATTGTAAAATGCAGGCCACCTGGTAACCGGGATCCCGCAGAGGAGGAAATTGCACATTGCAGTGCCTATCTGAAGCGGCAGATAGATCTGCTGCAGCCAATGCTGATTCTGGCTGCAGGACGTGTCGCAGCGCAGAGCCTGCTGCACTCGGATCTCCCGGTGGGTCGTCTGCGGGGCAGGATTCATCACTATGGAGAAGCCGGGATTCCCCTGGTGGTCACCTATCACCCCGCGTATCTGTTGCGCTCGCCGGAACAGAAGCGAAAGGCATGGAGTGATTTGCAACTTGCCCTTGGAGTCTGTGCGCCAGGATCCGGATGACAGGGCAGCAATGATATTGTGAGCCGTTTATCATGAGTGCGATACTGAAGGAGTCGGCACTGAGGTTTCAGCCGATGAGAGAATCAGACCTTGATGAAGTGATGGGCATCGAGTTGAGTGCCTATGTATATCCCTGGACGCGCATGATTTTCAGCGACTGTATCAGGGTAGGGTATTGTTGCTGGACAGGGCTGCAGCAAGGCGTTATTCAGACTTACGGCGTCCTGAGTGTTGCGGCAGGGGAGTCACATCTGCTCAATCTGTGTGTGAGGCCGGAATTCCAAAACCGTGGTCTGGGACGCAAGATGCTGAAACATATGGTTGAACTGGCCCGTCGTCATGGTTCCGACATTATATTTCTGGAAGTGCGGGTTTCCAACAAACCGGCACAGGCGCTGTATAGCAGTATGGGCTTCCATGAGCTGGACAGGCGCAGGAACTACTATCCCACGGACAACGGGCGAGAGGATGCGCTGGTTCTCGCCAAAACACTGTAATCCTCACATTCATCCATCATGTACAATCTGGCTGCTCGTATGACTCTACAAGGAATCGTTACACGGTTGGCTGTTATTGCAGATGCGCGATTCCTTCGTGAATATCACGGTAAAATCATGGTTCGGTGTGCAGTATTCGCACCAGTATGAGATGACCGGGCCGGACTTTACCGGTTTTTCCCTTAATTGACAGAACGTTCCGGATCAGGTTTTTACGCTGTTATGAATGCTATTGCACATGAGGCCGCACGCCGGCGAACCTTCGCGATCATCTCTCACCCGGATGCCGGGAAAACCACGCTGACAGAAAAGCTGTTGCTGTTTGGTGGTGCGATACAGCTGGCTGGTACGGTCAAGGGAAGAAAGGCTGCACGCCATGCAACTTCTGACTGGATGGAGATGGAGAAGCAACGTGGTATATCCGTTACCTCGTCCGTTATGCAATTTCCCTATGGTGATGCCATAGTCAACCTCCTGGACACGCCGGGTCATGAGGATTTTTCCGAAGATACCTACCGGACCCTGACCGCTGTCGATTCAGCACTGATGGTGATTGACAGCGCCAAGGGTGTCGAGGACAGGACCATCAAGTTGATGGATGTGTGCCGATTGCGCGACACACCGATCTATACCTTTATCAATAAACTGGACAGGGAAGGCAGGGATCCGATCGAGGTACTTGACGAGATTGAAGACATACTGAAAATCAAATGCGCCCCGGTTACCTGGCCTATCGGTATGGGCAAGAGATTCCGCGGCATCTACCACCTGCTTGATGATTCGATACACCTGTATATCTCCGGCAAGCGAGGCGCACGGCAGGAAATCAGGATCATCAAGGGTCTGGATAACCCCTTGCTGGATGAAATAATGGAAGCGCAGGCAGGCGAACTGCGTGACGAGATAGAGCTGGTTCAGGGCGCAAGTCACGAATTCGATGCCGATGCATATCATGCCGGTCGCCTGACACCGGTTTTTTTCGGGTCAGCGATTAACAACTTCGGTGTTCAGGAATTGCTGGATCATTTTGTCGATATCGCACCACAACCATTGCCGCGTGAGGCTGGCCGCGTGGTGGAGCCGGCAGAGGAGGCGTTGACCGGATTTGTGTTCAAGATCCAGGCGAACATGGATCCCGCCCATCGCGACAGGATTGCGTTTTTCAGGGTATGTTCGGGTAGTTATCGCAAGGGTATGCGTATGCGGCATGTTCGTCTGGGACGCGACATCCAGGTAGCCAACGCCATGACATTCATGGCCTCGGACAGGGGGCATGTGGAGGAAGCCTACCCTGGTGATATCATCGGTTTGCATAATCACGGAACGATACGGATTGGTGATACCTTCACCCAGGGTGAGGATCTGAAGTATTCCGGTATACCGAATTTTGCACCCGAACTGTTCAGGCGCGCCATACTCAGGGATCCATTGCGCATGAAAGCGCTGCAGAAAGGACTTGATCAGTTGTGCGAGGAGGGTGCCACCCAGTTATTCCGTCCCTTTAAAAATAACGATTTGATTCTGGGTGCTGTCGGTATTCTGCAGTTTGATGTTGTCGCATACCGCCTGCAGCATGAATATGGTGTAGATTGCCTGTTCGAGCCAGTTGCAGTAGCGACCGCAAGATGGTTGTATTGTGATGATCCGAAGGTGGAAGAGCGCCTTCGTGAAAAGGCATATGACAATCTGGCTGTGGACCAGTCCGGGGCGCTGGTATATGTGGCGCCTACGAGGGTAAATCTCGATCTTGCGATCGAGCGATGGCCGGATGTACGGTTCATGGCGACCAGGGAACACTAGCCCGCATTTCTCACCGCGGGACGAGATGAGCACACAGAGAATTGGATTCACAACGTATTTTCTGAATAAGTGGAATACACACTGTATTTCCGACTGAAGAAAATACGTTGTGGATTCAAGGATCAAGTGAGGGCTCGTCATCGTGGTGAGAAATGCGGGCTAGG
>JARFQV010000060.1 GCA_029287615.1 Pseudomonadota bacterium
GTCGATACTTGTTCCCCGCAATATTGAACACCACACGGCCATCTTTGAGGATACTGGCATTCCTGAAGTCCTGCTTTACCTCCGCGGGTGAACTCCAGTCTGCATGCAAGGCATGACGGTGCCAGGCCAATGTTGGCTCCCTGACATCCAGATATTCCGGGTTATCTTCCCAGAAGGCTTTCAGCGTCGACAGTGCGATAATTCTCATGTACTCGGTATACTAGTCCCAAAATGGGACTTTCGCAACAACTTTTTTGGCCATACGCAGATTTGGCTTAGCATCATCAACCTGTATATCCTATTGAAATAGTGTTCGAATGAGACATTCAGTGCTTACGGATTTGAGGAAAGAATGAAACTTTTCGAAGGAATTTCTGAGCATGGTATTTTTCATGGTATTATCGATTTACAGGAAAATAAGCCATTGATAATAAATGAGAAAAAAGGCTTATTTACAATAGAGTGGGAGTGACCGGCACTGGCAGGCAATGACTGGCACTCGCTGGCAACGCCAGGCAAACTTTTTCAATGGTATAAATCGTGGTATTGTTGCCCGGAATCTCCAGGTATCTGGCGCTGAAGACCCAGTTGCGACCGTTTCGCAACCGCTACGAAAAAAATCTGCCGGAGCAACTGGCGCGACTTTTTATACGAACAGCCACCCGCACTTATGGCCTTCTGGTTTGGGATAGATAATTAACTCATTTGTTTGTGGGTTTGCTGCCGGTTGGCGCAAAAGCGGGTGGTCACGAAACTAATCTCCCCTGGCGTCAAGTACCTGATTTCAGCCCTCGCGTGTGCCAATCCTGCTGGTCTCCTCGTATACACCTTTCGATTTCTCAACCCGTGTTAACCGCGCAAATTTCTCGTAGAGCGGATGATCGTGGATAGAAAGGCTTCCTTCAGGTGAAGGATTGGCGGATCCCTGTGGTGTCGATAGTTGCGGTAATTCACGCGGAAGGCCTGAAGAGGGACCGTCACGGACAGGGGCAAGGTCGTCTATGTGATATGCTCCGTCCACGCGCCCGATCAAACCGCGCGCACCCTTCGTACACCCTCAAACCGGTGCAAATTGATCAAGAGCGCTGTCGTGAATCTACAGTGCTGATGGCAACGCTTTTCCCGGATGAGATTACATTAGTGCATCGAATGCTCTAATTTATTTGGGATGGAGCGGTATACGCCTCAGGTTGCGGTTTCAATTTCAAAGATCTATTTACGCAAGAAACCTGGAGATCTTTCAAAGCTGGAATCTATGAATTTTTTAACCTCAATAATATCTGGCTGCAACATGCGTCTTGTTTCAGCAATTGTTTGGCCTGGTATACCTGTAAGCTGGCGAAGTATATCCAGACAAGTATCTTCTAATTCTTCTTCTTTAACCACCTGACTAATTAACCCTAAATCGAACGTTTCCTGTGAACTGAAACCGGGTTTTGTCAAAATCAGTTCCATTGCTTTCGTGTACCCAAGACCATGTGCTAAATAGAATGCTAATGGAGGTGATGGAGGGAGTCCCATTTGAATATTCGGATTAACAAACCTCGTTGTATGGGTAGCTATGCGTATGTCAAGAGCCAGACTCAACGCAAAAGAATCCGGCCCGATATCACCACTCAGACCGCAAACGATAGGCATCGGATACGCATTGATAATTTCCAGGAATTGTGTGAGTGCACTTTTATATGTAATTGTGTAACGACCTTCACTTGGAAAGTTTCTCTCCCTGATAGTTTCTAATAGAAATTCCTTATATTCATCGTTTCCCTTGTAATTACTGGAAAATAGAACAACAAGTCCGCGAATATGACCAGAATCTTTTATAGTTTCAAGGAGATCCAAAACTCGTTCCTTTCCGCTTATGGTAGTTGATAACAGCTTTGCTCCTTCCAGCATCGTTATAACAGCCATGTCATCAACTTGATGACAAGTGAAAGAATCATTCGTTACATTTATCGAAGACATATGTTCATTCTCTAAAAAATGGGTCAAATACATGATAGCCGAGCATTGATTTAACCATTATATTATCCATTTATGAACGGCTGCTTTGGGGTGACCCAATAAAGATGTTTATACAATCGTCGATAATGGTCAATATACGGTCAAGGCGTATTATCGACTACAGATGCTCGAATGTCTGCAAATCGTTCCCGACATCCAGCTGTTCCTCAATCCTGCTGAAAGTCCTGTTGAGGATCAGTTATGTGTGTATAGAGTGCGAGCGCGAATGGCGTTTTAAGATACAGCAAAAGACAATAACGGATACGTCTTCAAAATACGCATCATGTTATCCCGAAAAATTTTATGGCGCGCTGGCGGTCCAGTTGATCATATTCGGCTTTGGTGTTCTAAGTCTCATCCCAGGCGGCGAAGTCGACCTCAACAGATAGACCTGTTTCTGGAACTTGCTTCCACTATCCAGCCAGGGAGAAAACAACATGTCTGAGTATCAATTCCTATTAACCGAGCGCCAGTGAAATGTCGACATGCTAATGGCGGGGTGACTTTTCCGATACCTGCTCGACATTAGCGTCTGCAGTGACCTCTGTTTGTGCGACCCAGCCACCACCCAGGGCCTTGTAGAGCTCGATGATGGCATTTAAATAGAGACGCAGGGTTTGCGATTCGGCAAGTTCGGCACTGAACTGCGACTGCTCGGTAACCAGAACTTCCAGGTAACTGGTCACGCCACCGTTGTAGCGGGCACGGGACAGCCTGGCAGCATTATTCGCCGCCTCGACCTGTCGTTGCCGCGCAGCATGTTCATCACGATATGTGCGCACCGCCACGAGCGCATCTTCCACTTCACTGAAGGCACGCAGGACTGTTTGTTGATAAGCCAGCAGGGCCTGCTCGGTGCGCGCCCGTTCCGCTTCCACCCTGCTGCTGTTCCGCCCGGCGTTGAATATCGGAGCCAGGAAGTCGACGCCCAGGGTCCAGAAATCAGAGCCGCTCGCGGTCAGGTCGGAGAGCTCATTGCTCTCGAATCCGAGTGCGCCGGTAAGTGACAGGGACGGCCAGCGGGCTGCCTCGGCAACACCGATACGGGCGGTCTGGGCCGCCAGCTGCGCTTCGGAAGACAGGATATCAGGTCGGCGTTGCAGCAGTTCCGAGGGTAAACCAGTCGGGATAGCCGGCGGTATCATTTGTTCCTTCAGAGCCAGGCCGCGTACGATGGGTCCCGGGTTGCGACCCAGCAAAATACTGAGCAGGTTCTCGGACTGCGCAACATTCCGCTCGGCGGCCGCAATCGCCACCGATGCAATCGCCAGTTCGATCTGGGCCTGGTTCAGATCGAGTTGAGAAACAATGCCCTTGTCAAAACGCGCCTGGATGATGTTGAGACTTTCACCGCGCAGCTTTTCGGTGCGCCGCGCGATTTCCAGCTGGGCATCCAGATCCCGCAGCAACATGTACGTGCTGGCGACATTGGCCACCAGGCTGATGGTAATACTGCGCCTGGCTTCTTCGGTTACCAGCAATTGCGCGCGGGCCGCTTCGGTTGCGCGCCGCAGCTTGCCGAACAGATCCACTTCGAAAAACACATCGGCACTGAGACGATAATTCTCCTGCGTGCCGGGAACAGGGGTAACATCGCCAAAGTCACCCCGGTTTCCGCGCGCGTTCAGATCCACGGTCGGAAACTGGTCGGCACGGGTCACCCCCAGTATGGCACGAAACTCCTCGATCCGTGCTGCAGCTATGCCGAGGTCCTTGTTTTCCTTCAGGGCGATGCGGATCAGTGTCTGCAGTTGCGGGTCCTGCAACACATCCCACCAGGGCATATTGGCAAAGCTCTCACCTTGTTCAACCGGCTGGATATAGCTGGCAGGTATGTCTATCTCCGGGCGTTCGTAATCCGGCCCCAGCGCGCAACCGCCGAGCAGGATCATCAGGCAGGGTGCCCAGTAGCGGGAAACACTCACGGCTGGCGTCCCTTATTGGCTGCTGTGTCCGTGTTGCTGCGGCTGATGTATTTCTCCACGAATACGAACATGGCAGGCACTACCAGTACACCGATCACGGTCGCCGCCAGCATGCCGCTGAACACTGTCATTCCCATCACCTTGCGAGCCTCGGCACCGGCGCCGGTGGCAATAAGTAACGGCACCACGCCCAGGATGAACGAAAAGGCGGTCATCAGAATCGGTCGAAAACGCGACCGTGCCGCATCCAGCGCGGCCTCTAACGGATTCTTGCCGGTTTTCATTTGCTGGCTGGCAAACTCCACGATCAGAATGGCATTCTTCGCCGCCATGCCGATCAGCATCACCAGACCGATCTGCGCGAACACGTTATTCACGTAGCTTTCGCTGAACAGGCGGGCGATCCACAGGCCCGCCATGGCGCCGAACACGGCAATGGGCGTGCCCAGCATTACGCTCACCGGTAATGACCAGCTCTCGTACTGGGCCGCCAGGATCAGGAACACGAACACCAGCGCCATGACGAAAACAACGCTCCCCGTGCCCTCAGCGGCCTTCTCCTGGTAGGACATATTGGCCCAGGCATAACTCATATCCGCAGGCAGAGTCTGTTGCGCGACCTCTTCAAGAGCGGCGAGGGCCTGGGCGGAACTGTAGCCTTCGGCAGGCTGTCCGGTCACTTCAGCGGAACGGTACAGGTTGAAACGGTTAGTGAACTCGGCGCCCTGGGTACGGCTGGTGGTCACCAGCGTCGACAGGGGCACCATATCACCCTGGTTGTTGCGAACGTAGAAACTGCGGATGTCAGCTTCGTCATCACGATACTCAGGCTCGGCTTGCACATAGATCTTGTAAAGACGACCGAAGCGATTGAAATCGTTCACGTAGGCGCCACCCATGAAGGCGCCGATGGAGGTATTGATATCACTCAGGGCAACACCCAGTTTCAGCGCCTTGGGCTTGTCGATGTCCATGAAGATCTGGGGAACGCTGGCCCGGTACAGACTTCCTGCACCATCAATCTCCGGTCGCTGGTTTGCTGCTTCAATAAATTTTTGGGTCTGCCCGGCCAGGTATTGCGGTGGGTTGCCGCCCAGGTCCTGCAGCATCATGGTGAATCCCGAACCGGTACCCAGTCCCGGGATCGCGGGTGGCCCGAAAGCGAAAGCAATCGCCTCGGTGATGCGGGTGGCGAACGCGGCATTGAGCCGCCTGGCAATGTTCTGGGCATGGTCGCGCGCATCGGGCCGCTGTTCCCAGTCTTTCAACTGTACGAAGATAAACCCGGCATTGGACTGGGTTGTGTTAGTGAGCATGCTGAAGCCGCTCACCGAGGTGTAACTCTCGACGGCATCGAACTCGGCGATGATCTTGTCTACCTGCGCCATGACCTGCTCGGTGCGCTGCAGTGATGCGGCATCCGGTAACTGCAGGGCCGCCAGCACATAACTCTGGTCCTCCTCTGGAACAAAGCCTCCCGGGACGGTGGAAAACAGCCAGAACAGACCGATGAGCAGTGCCCCGATCAGCACGCCGGCGCGAACCAGGCGGCGAGTGAAAAAGCCCGTGTAGATCATGAATTTTCCGGTGACCTGTTCGAACACTCGGTTAAACACCTTAAAGAAGCGATCAAAGGTGCTGGTTTGTTCACCCGGAGGTTTGAGTAGCAATGCAGCCAGTGCCGGACTCAGGGTCAGGGCGTTAACCGAGGAAAGTGCGACCGAAATTGCAATCGTGATCGCGAACTGTTGATAGAGCTGCCCGGTGATCCCGCCCATCGCGGCCACCGGTACGAACACCGCGATCAATGACAGGGATGTGGCCACGATCGGCGCCGATACCTCGCGCATGGCTTCGATAGTGGCTTCTCTGGGTGCCATGCCCTGTTCCATCTTCTTCGACACCGCTTCCACCACCACGATGGCGTCATCCACCACGATGCCGATGGCCAGAACCAGGCCGAGCAGCGACAGGGTGTTGACAGAGAAACCGAGTAATGGAAAAACGGCGAAGGTACCGATCAGGGAAACCGGAACCGCCAGTGTCGGGATAAGGGTGGCGCGGGCGTTCTGCAGAAAGATGTATACCACAAAGATCACCAGTGCCAGTGCCTGGAACAGGGTGATGACAATCTCGTGGATGCCAGCCTCGATGGGTCGCGTGGTATCCAGCGACACGACGTAATCGATATCTTCCGGGAAGCGTAATTTGAGCTTTTCCATGGCCTTGAAGGCCTGGTCCGCCACCTCCAGACCATTGGCGTTGGGTAACTGGAAGATCGTCAACACCGCGGTAGGTGCCTGGTTCAGCCTGGCGGAGACTACGTAGTTCTGGGTGCCAAGCTCGACGCGTGCCACGTCGCGCAGAAACACTTGCGAGCCGTCTGGGTTGGATCGCACCACCACCTTTTCGAACTCCTCGGCGGTAACCAGACGTCCCGGTGTCTGCACGGTATAGGTGAACTCGGTGCCCGGCGGCGCCGGTGGGCCGCCGATCTGGCCTGCAGGGATCAACACATTTTGCTGGCGCAACGCATTGGTAATGTCGGGTACCGTCAGCCCCAGCTTGGCCAGTTGATCCGGTTTGATCCACACCCGCATGGCGTACTCGAACACCGCGCCACCGACCACCGTAGCCTGGCCGACACCGCGGATACGGGCCAGTTCGTCCAGTACATTGATGGTGGCGTAGTTGGTCAGAAATTCCGCATCGTAGGTACCGTTGGGTGAAACCAGCGAGATCAGCAGCAGCGGGAAGGCCAGCTGCTTTTTCACCGTGACGCCCAGCCGCTTGACCTCCTCGGGCAGAAACGCCTGGGATTCCGATACCCGGTTCTGCGTCAACACGTTGGCATTGTCCAGATCGGTACCAACTTCGAAGGACACCTGAAGCTCCATCGAACCGCTGCTCGCGTTGGTGGACTTCATGTAGATCATGTTTTCCACGCCGTTGACTTTCTGCTCGATCGGCGTAGCGACGGACTGTTCGACGTTGACGGCGTTGGCACCGGTATAACTGGCGGTGATCGACACCTCCGGCGGGACGATCTCCGGGTACTGCGCAACAGGCAGTGCTTTCAACGCGACCAGTCCCATGATCACCATGATGATGGCAATCACCATGGCCACGATAGGCCGGCGGACGAAAAACTCAGCCACGCGTCATTCCTTTTGCTGGCCGGATTCGGATGCCGTGGCTGGAATCACTTTCATGCCGGA
>JARFQV010000072.1 GCA_029287615.1 Pseudomonadota bacterium
AATGGGTGTGGATATCTTTGTGACCATTGATTCGCCGCATCACGGTGTGCAGCTAAGTCCGAGCGTGGGCTGGGCAACCGGCTTCATTGACTCGATAGCCGGTAATCAGATGCTCTACGGGGATGATGCCTATGACGAGCACTATGACTGGTTGCGCTCGGTTGAACGCAGTCCCGCGTTCAGGGAACTTGTAATCGACCCCATGCATACCGCAGCTATAGCCTTGAGTGATGGAGAATCCGGGTGGCGTCTGGATATTACCGAGCTGATCCATACCGAATATCATGATGTCAGCTCGTATATAGAGAAGGGGGAAATCCGCTCGGACTATGTGCCGTATCACTCTGCGGTGAATATGGATGATACCCGGGTTGACGAAACCGGTGACGGCCCCGACTATCGCGACCTTGAATACAATGACACCCATACATCCTACTTTGACCTGAAAATACCAAACCCCCGTGATCTGCACGGCGCGCCGGATTATGCTGTCCAGCAAGCGATAGGCTTTGTCATTGAAAACAGTGAGCAGCCCGAACCTGCTGCTCATGGGTGGCTGACGCCGCTTTATAATTTGCTATTGCAGTAAATGGCGTCTGCAGGGTATCGAGGCAGGGTCGATCGGTAGCATCCAGGATATTGGATATCCATGAGTGCTATGGAGTCAGACTGGAAGTGCAACCGATCTGCTGCCGGGTTGAGATTAATGGGCGGTCTGACTCTTTTTCTCTGATACCAGCGTGGTTATGCTACAGACTAACAATACAAGGCATACGTTCTGGAGATATGGTTGATGACGAACAAACAGCACCTCTGTGTAAAAGACGTAATGAAGCTGGACTACGGCACCATCAACGGAAATGCAACCATCATGCAAGCTCTTGACGAGATGAAGAGGTTGCAAACGGCAGTCCTCGTCGTCAACAAAAGAGACGAGTATGACGAGTACGGTCTGTTGCTGGTATCAGATATTGCGCGCAAGGTGCTGGCAATGGATAAATCACCAAACCGGGTGAATGTCTATGAAGTCATGACCAAGCCAGCAGTCTGTGTCTCCCCCGACATGGACATCCGCTATTGTTCGCGCCTCATGAGCACATTGAAGCTGATGCGTCTCCTGGTAGTGAAGGACGATGCACTGCTTGGCACTGTGAGCCCGCGCGCCCTGGTATTGAATGGCCTGGCTGCAATCGGGGCAGACGACTGACGCCACTGCGGGAAGCTGACACGGTCACCGGTTGTGAATCGTGCCTGACTTGTCCGGTGAACGCAGTATGAAAGAGGGAGTGGCTATTCATCAGGAATGAGCCGGCAATAAAATTCATGAATGGAGTGAAAGTGGCGGCGCTGCAGTGCAGGCTGGATCCGGGCGGGACAATAGCATGAAGTCGTTGAATAATTGATGGAATGCTTTTCAGGGGGCAGTTATGAAAGACACAGCATTTTTCAACGCACTTATTCGCGGTATAGAGAAGGTCTATAACAGAATATCCGTAACTGTACTGCGCAAACGAATGGCTGGATATAACAAGCAACCAGTTCAAAGTGCAAATGACCTTAAATCACCATTGCTGGATTGTGTTGACAGTATTATTGTCGATCATCAAGATACCTCGAAAACACTGCATGACAATGACCGGCCTGTCCCTGATGCCAGTACCAGCCTGAATAAACCGGCAGAAAAACATACAGACAAGCCACATATAATTAATGGAAGAGATGCCGGGGAACTGGCAAAGCATTATAAGGAAACAGCTGTTAAATCCGAGTTGTATCCTGAAATTGCAAGAAAACTTCAACATAGTATCTGGGAGCATATTCATGCAACCATCAGGTATGCCCGGCTGGGAGATAAACGTAATGCGGAAATGCACACGGATATAGCAAATAGCGCCTTCAAGGAACTGGCACATCATGCGACCGAGGAACAATATCAGGCATTTATGATGAAGATCAGGGAGTATCTGGATTCCTTGAAATCCGGGTGACTCTAAAAAGAATCTGTGAAGTAAATCCTGGCCCCACTTGATAAGGACTCCTGTCCGGGCACCTTCGATAGAAGTCAGAAGCTGGATGTGAATCCTGCTTGTTCGGCTTGTTCTTTACCCGGGAAATGGAAGTTATTGGGCAATCACTGGATTGCTGATTTTTTCCATATGAAGTTCTCCCGCGATACGGGAGCGACTAACACAGACTTGTACACGTCGTGCTATATTCGGTTTTGCTATTTTGTATGGAGTACGTTCGTGGACATTCGCTTAACACCTTACGAAGCACGCGTGATCGGCAGCCTGCTTGAGAAGCAACGCACAACACCTGAGCATTACCCGCTTTCACTTAATGCACTCACCAACGCCTGCAATCAGAAAAGCAGCCGCGATCCGGTGATGGACCTTGATGAAGTTACGGTGCAAAAAACGATCGACGACCTGAAGAAGCTGCATTATATCAGCGAGAAAAGTGGCTTCGGTAGTCGCGTCACCAAGTATCAGCACCGGTTCTGCAATACTGAATTCGGCACCCTGAGGTTTTCCGATCAGGAACTCGGTATTGTGTGCGTGTTGCTGTTGCGTGGCCCGCAGACGCCAGGTGAACTGCGTACGCGTACCGAGCGCTTGTGCAAGTTTCAGGATATTCACGAAGTTGAGGAGACGCTCGATCAACTCATGCAGCGCGAGGACGGCCCCTTTGTGGCAAAGCTACCCCGTGAGCCGGGAAAGCGTGAGGTACGTTTCATACACTTGTTTGACGGTGCGCTGGAAATGTCCGGGGCTGCTACACCTGAAAATTCGGCAACAGCTGGATCCGGCACGAACTCTGACCGTATGGATCAGCTTGAGCAGATCGTCAATGCACTGCGCGATGAGGTAGCAACCCTTAAGGCGCGGCTTGATCGGATGTCTCGGGATCAGGAACCCGGTAGCAGTCAATAGAAGGTTTTATGCATGACCTTGGAAAACTCTGATTAATTCGTCATTCCGGGCGGAGCGCAGCGGCGACCCGGAATCCAGTGGTTTGTATTCAATGTGTTATGGATTATTCGCTGCGCTCATCCTGCTGGCTGCCCCTCGGGCTTTCAACACGCTACGCGCTTTTGCCTCGCCTTCGCTTGAATGACGAAAAACAGCATTAATCCGGGTTTCCCTTATGCATTCCCCGGAACAATCTCTTTCTACGTTGCATTCGCAGTGTTCATGCTGGTACTGCTGAACAACTGGTAATCGTCACTATATTAGCCAGAATCAGGGTGTAAGCATGGGCCTGATACGCAGTACTTCCAGGACGTCTGGATGAGGCGTGCTATTTCAGTTTCGGGCCAAAGGTATCCGCTTGGCCAGAAATAGAGCCGCTAAACCTGCAGGATCAATCACAGCCCAAAAGTGTGTGCCGGCGGTTATCGGATGGTGTATTCCGCTGTCAGTCGATACGCGTTACCGGCCGCGATTTCAACCGTCTCAGGACCGGCATTGGCGGTTTCAACACAGAGCATGTGCCGGTAATCGTCGTCATCAAGATCTGCCATGGAGGCGGCAACCTCGACCCAGGGATTCCACACCACGGCGGTGCTGCAGCCACTTGATGCAATCAATATCCTGCGACCAAGCGAGCTGTCATCGATGCTCAGGTCACCTGTGACATCTGTGTAGATGCGATCAACCTCACCGCTGATTGTTACCGGCCCTGACTGCGTCATGCGGGCAGCATCATTGGTCTTGTCGAGGTATTGAGTACCGTCCAGTCCGAGTACCCTGACCTTGCCGATGTCGCCCACCCGAAAGTAGGTGTGCAGTGCCTGGCTGATGGTGATGCTTTCATTGCCGGTATTGTGTGTAACCAGTTCCACCCTGAGTGAATTACCGACTGTTATCTCAATATCCAGCCGGAACGGATGCGGCCAGAGCGCACGCGTTGCGGCGTTGTCTGTCATGCTCATGACGATTTTTGTGGAGCCGTCCGCAAGTGACTCGCTGCCGGTTACCTGCCATTGCCGGTTGCGGACAAAGCCGTGTGCTGACCTGCCCTGATTTTCAGGGTCTGCACCAAACCAGGGCCAGCAAACCGGGATGCCGCCCTTGATTGCCTTGCCATCTTCGTAATACGCCTTGTCGCTGACAAACAGCAAATCGTCCTGCCGGTCTTTTGGACGGTACGACAGCACCTGGCCTGAATAGGTCGAGACTGTGGCATGCGCCAGGGCATTGTTGATTTCGGCATAGATAAATCCATGCTCGATCTCGATAAACTGGAGTTCCCCGTCAATCTCGTATCGACTCAATTCGTCTATATTCATTATTGCCTCTGTGCAGTATCGGGTTTTGCGTAAATTGCAGCATTTACGTATCTTATATTGTACGAAAAAATGAATATCTGCGGTGTTATCCCATTCGATGCCTGGTAATTATTTATTGCTGTCTGAACGCAGGTTCTGGACCACTGGAATCCCCTGCGACTTTATGTCGCATCCATTATTCATGTTATTAGGTTAGTATTACTGGCACACGTATCCCCCCAAGACGTGTGTAAGGACTTTTTCATTGAAGTCTCCCAAACTATGGCGGCTGCCCCCTAAACAGCCGCCTTTTTTGTGTGCGTACAAAACGTCTGGATGACGTGAGATCTCCTTACCTCCCATGAAATACCCACCTGGGGAGGAATTCCTGATAACAGTCATGGCTAACGTTTCCAATGGCGTGATAATGTTCCGGGCGCATGAATGTGACCTGCCTCATATATGTCAAGTATCAGTGTGTTATAATATAACTATAAACTTGAGTATGGAGCTGTGATCATGCATATCGCGATTACGAACTTGTTAAACCGCGCCAGCAAATGCCCTGTCGCGTGTTTTCTGAAGGTCCTCCTGACTGTGGGCGTTATATACGCGATTCATATAGCCCTCTTTCACCAGGCCCACGATACGCCCTATTTATCTGCCCTGGTGGTAGATTCAGTTGGGGTGGTTGCAGTCCTGGCACTGGCGTTTCACTGGAGCTGCAATCTCCGCAAGGACGAGTAAAAGTGATGAACGTAACCGTCAAAAGAACGGTTAGGTGCAGTTGTCTGGAGTGTGTTTTCGCCGTGTCCCTGGATTGGGTGAATTCCGAGGATAAGCTGGCTTTTTGTATGCGTCCTGAGATTGGGCATATAGGCAACTGGAGTCAGCGTATCGTCAAAGCAGAACAGAACACATGTGATCATTTTACGAGGCAAAGAAGCAATCTGACCTTTCCCCCGCCAGAGTAGACGGCCAACCATGAAGGAAGATTACAGGCCGGGCGGGGTCAGCTGTCGCCGCTGGTGCTGAGTTTTGCTGCGATAAAGGCACTGTGCGGAACATATAACAGGTCCGCTATTTTGCGCACCAGGTGTTCCTCGTATTTGTGCAGGGTTTCGTCCGCATAGGCGATTCGCCACAGGCATTCCACCAGACTGACTTTCTGCTCCAGAGTGTAGTTGCTGTTGATGAGCGAGGTGAACTGGTAGTAGTCCGTGGATTCAGAACGTTCCTCCTCGGCCATCTCAAGCAGTTCTTTCGCCTCACCCTCTGACAGCTCAAGGTGTTCGAGTACGGCAGTTTCCACAGCGTCACGCTCTTCCGGAGAGACCTCACCATCCATATGTGTCATTTCCAGCAGCAGGGCACCGATCGCAAGACGCAGAACGTGGTCCGGGGGCGCGCCATCTGTGGTGGATCCCGGGACGAGGTATTGATCAAAGAAGGTCTTGATGTGTTTGAGCATAGGTGTTATCCATGAGAGAGGACGTTTAAGCAACCCTCGCGCTGCCAGTTACTGAAATTGTCGGTATTATTCGCAATGATATCAACACCATCAAGTATGAACGTGGGCTATGGGATGAACCGCGCCTGGTTGAATGCGACTGGCACTGCGTTGCGCTGATTATCGACTGATAATTTTGAAGAGCATGCGAATAATGTGGCTATTGCCTGACTTTTCGAGATTGATAATTCCCGGGTTGTTCGCAGCAGGAATGGCAGTACCGTGCTTTGCAATGGAGCTTGAGCCGCGGCAATGGAGTCATCTTCCCCTCGACACGAATTTTACCGGTGTTGGATACGCCTACACCGAGGCAGATATCTCTGTCGATCCTGTTCTCAAGCTTGAGGATGTTGAGCTGGAGTTACATACCTGGGTCGGAAAGTACATTCGCAGTTTCGAGTTGTTTGAAAAGTCAGCACGAATCGATTTTACTCAGGCCTATCAGAAAGGTGACTGGACAGGATTACTGGATGGCGCACCGGCATCAACCTCGAGAAGTGGCTGGTCTGATACCTATCTGCGTCTTGCGGTAAACCTGCACGGTGCACCGCCAATGAGTCGCAAGGAGTTTGCTGCCTACCGATCCGGCATGAAGACTGACACCATTGTTGGAATGGGAGTGGTGGTGCGTTTCCCGACCGGTGACTACATGGAAGATAAACTGATTAATCTTGGTAATAACCGGTATACCTTCCGGCCTCAGGCAGGCATCAACCATGCCTGGGGGAAGTGGACGGCAGAAGCTACCGGTGAGGTGGCCTTCTACACAGACAATGACGAGTTCTATAATGGTAAAAAACTCGAGCAGGAGCCAACTTATATCATCCATGGCCACCTCACCCGCACATTTCGTCCGGGGCTCTGGGTGGGCGCGGGTGCTGGTTATGACTATGGTGGTGAAAGCACCGTAAATGGCGTCGAGAAGGATGACAAAAAGCAGGATATCGCCTGGGCGTTGAGAATTTCTTACCCGATTAATCGCCATGCAGGCCTCAAATTCTCTTATATCGGCAGCCGAAAGCTGGAGTCAACAGGCCTTGACTCTGATACGCTCGCGGCTAGTCTGTCCATTTCATGGTGATCTTGAACGGTTAATAACAAGAGCACCTGCAGGAATACGTGAGGTAAAATCCGGCTAACCTGCAGTGATTACTTACTTCAACTAATCGAACGTGTATCGCCTGAAAATAGCCCGTTTAGATATGCGGGCGATGGGTTGGGCAAGGAATTATCAGACAATGGGCTATTGCTATTTCTCTTCATTCCGGCGCTTTAGTCGGTGTCTGCTCGGTGCCTTCTTGCTATTGAGCAGCTGTTATACGAATGCCGACGCCAGGTATCCGCTTGAACCCGTGGATACCTCGAGTCCGCGCGCTACATTGACCGGTTTTCTTGACGAGTTGGATGACGTGTGGGCGTTGTTTCGTGATGAATACTGGGATTCTCCCGGTTACGAACTGTCCAAAGTCATCGAGAACAGGGCCGGTCGAATCCTGAGGGCGCTGGATCTCAGTGGCGTGGCGCCATCCACGCGCATCGAGGTTGGCTATGAGGCCGCAACCCTGCTGTACGAAATTCTGTCCCGTATCGAACTGCCACCCATTGATGACATTCCCGACGCTTCCGACTTCGGAGATGCCGAAGGGCCCGCGCAATGGACGATTCCACACACCAGCATCACCATTGCCAGAGTGACGGAAGGTGCCCGCAAGGGGGAGTTTCTTTTCAGCGCGGCGACCGTTGAACGTGTGCGAGAGTTCTATGAGAGAACCCGTAGCCTTCCGTACCAGCGTGATGTGCCGATCGAAGATACCGTCAGACTGCGTCAACGCCTCCCGGGCTGGTGGGTATCGATGGCAACCATTGAAAGTCTTCCGGGCTGGACGAGGCAGGTTGTATTCAATCATGCCGTGTGGAAGTGGGGCGCCTTTGCCGTTATGCTGGCGGTGGTTGCTGTCCTGGTCTTTTTAGTGTTTCGCGGCACACGGCGCGAGGCGTACGTAAACCCGGTCACGGAATATTTGCGCCGCCTGGCCACCCCGATCTTTGTACTCCTGTTAGTCCCGGGCATGGCCTACCTTGTGACCGAGCAGATCAACATGATCGATAGCGTTTCCAAGGCCCTGCTGCTCACCCTCCAGACTATCAAATACCTGGTCACCACCTGGGTGGCCTGGCTGGGCTCCCTGCTGATTGCCGAACTGTTGATTACCTCTCCAAAAATTACGGCCGACAGCCTGAACGCGCAACTGCTGCGACTGAGCGCCCGCATCGTCGGTATTACTCTCGGGCTGACAATCATTTTCTATGGTGCCAACCAGATCGGGCTTCCACTCGTGGGGGTACTCGCCGGTGTCGGTGTCGGCGGTCTCGCCATCGCGCTCGCCGCGCAGGATTCGCTGAAGAACCTGCTGGGCAGTCTGATGATTTTCATGGACCAGCCCTACAAACCGGGGCAACGTATCGTCGTCGAGGGACATGACGGCTTTGTGGAACAAATCGGTCTGCGTTCCACCAAGATACGCATGTTGAGCGGTGCCCAGACCTCGATACCCAACGAGCGGATGGCACGGCTGGATATCGAGAATATCGGGCGGCGCACATTTATCCGCCGTCAGACCAGCATCAGGCTCAGCTATGACACGCCGGTAGAAAAAATAGAGCAGGCCGTCGCTATTATCAGGGACATCCTGCACGACCACGAAGGGATGCAGGAGGAACTGCCGCCGCGGGTGTTCTTTGATGAATTCAATCCAGACTCACTCAATATTTACGTATCCTACTGGTATCATCCACCCAGTCGCTGGAAGGCCATGCAGTTTGATGAACAGGTCAACATGGAGATCATGCGGCGATTTTCTGACGAGGGCATAAAACTTGCGTTACCGTCCTCCAGGACCTATTTCAGCCAGGAAGATGGCCAGGCAATAAATGGTCCGCTTTGAGAGCCAGGTGTTCCGGGCCCTTGAGCATTTCACAGTATTATTTTTAATCTGATGCTGTTGCAGACGAGCAGGGGTGTTGACGTCGGTCATGCATGGGCTTCATGAATTTGAGGTGTAATTCCAGATCATACAACAGCCAAATTACCAGCGGATCAGAGGCGAGTTCACGCCAGGTATCTCCGATAATCTTCAGTTTGCAAACCAATAGGCAGCAATGGCTATCCAGCTGAGAATGAGCAGCAACCAGGGCAACCAATGCTGCCTGTAAATCACCTTTTCCCGGACTTCAATTTCGTGCGCTCCAGGTGATGCATGCTGCTGCCTGGCCTTCTTGAGTTTCTTGTCCAGTTCTCTTGCCTTGGTGTTTTGCTGTTTCCTGTATTGCTCAATACCCTTTTGTATACCCCTGGCAATTAGCTTCGTTTGTTCCTTGGTCTGCCCCGGGCGCTGTGTGCCGCGAGCGATCCGAACAGCTTCGTCCTGGTTGGAATTCGAGAACTTGTGATTTCTTCGTGGCTTGGCCATGTTATCCCGTAGTTGTTCTTGAGTTACTTGCATCTGCACAGCTCATGCTGTGCGCTTGCATGTATCTATGCGGTAATTTTCCGTTATGCTGTTACAGCAGACTGATTGGATATTTTATGTTTGACAAAAATCAACCGGCTGGTATCAAAGTCGTGCGTGGAGGCTATTTCTTGCAAATGATCAGTTGGTGATTTATCGACCACAGGCTCCCTGGCCAGTAACCAGAGGCAGGATTTACGCGGGCCACACACCAATGCATACCGGTAATCCTTATTATCAAGCGCAATGATATTGTAAGCGCCGTAAAATGGACCAAAGAAAGAGACTTTCAGCCGCCCTGTATCGTCGGACTTGATATAATACGCCTTCCCTTCCGTACGTTCCCAGCGTTTTGTCAGCATTAAAACCTTGATTGACTACCCGTATGCCCCCGTCTTAGCGCTGAGTGTATTCAGCGGTGACCTGTTGTAGCCCGCTCTCGAACGAATGATCGAGTCTGGCGATTTCATACCAGGCACCCTGATAAGGGCTGGCACCAAACCCCGTTACCGGCGACACATTGTCCGGCATGCCGGTACAGGCACTCAGTAATATTAAAGAGTGCTGATAAAATGAATGTCTTCAGAACAGGTGTGTGGCTGGTCGCGGTTCTGATTCGTTGTGTGCATTAGTGATTCATGTCCATAATCAAGACTAACATGGGTTGTACTGGTATCGTACAATAAGCGTAGAGTCATTAAATGCACCCAGCCATGCCTGAATCAAATCACAGAGAAAAACCCAGTGTACTAGAGGGCCTGTTGCCCATTCGCACGGTCGCCAACCTGACTGGCGTCAACCCTGTCACGCTACGGGCCTGGGAGAGACGCTATAACCTGATAACACCGCAACGGACGCCGAAAGGACATCGGCTCTACACCCGGAATGATATTGAGCTCATCAAGCAGGTGCTGTATCTGCTTGATCAGGGCATATCCGTCAGCCAGGTAAAACCACTGTTGGATCAATCGACCGGTCAGGTAAGTATCACGCCTGCCAGTGACACTGGAATGACCTGGGAGAACTACCTTCAAAAAATGATCGAGGCAATCGAGTGTTTTGATGAGTATGCATTGGACAAAATATATACTGAGGCTCTGTCTCTCTACCCTGTCGATGTTGTCAGCCAACGACTGATAACGCCCTTGTTGCGGGTACTGGGTGAGCACTGGCAAGATTCCGGTACCGGGATTGCCGAGGAACATTTTTTTTCGGTTTATTTGCGCAACAAACTTGGCGCGCGTATCCATCACGTCAATCGACGCAGCAGCAGCCCGTTACTGTTGCTTGCCTGTCTACCTGGTGAGTTACATGAAATCGGCCTGCTGTTCTTCGCCCTGGCCAGTGTCGATTTTGGTTACCGCGTATTGATCCTCGGTGCCAACACACCCCTGGATCAACTTCCCGGCGTACATGAAAAAAGACCCTGCGAAAGCATTGTATTGTCGAGTTCCCACAGGCCTTCACGTGTGGTGTTGGAAGAAGACCTTCCCGAATTAGTCAAGAAGGTCGGGATACCCGTCTTCGTCGGAGGTAAAATCGCTGCCAGTCAACAGAAAAAGATCGAAGCGGCTGGTGCTGTTTGTCTGGGAGAAAAGTTCGCCAGCAGCCTTGAGAAAATCAGTAATACATTGACTGTGGAGTGACAATACTGGTTTTATGGTACTAAGGAACATCTGCTTGATTCCCGCATCGTCATCCCGGCGAAGGACGGGATCCAGGTAAATCCATGCAATGGCTGCCGGCTGCCGGATCATGTCCGGCACAGGCCCCGCCGGCATGTGAAATTTAGCAGAGCATCCTTGGGAATTGGGTGGTCGCTTGATCTTATCTCACTCGGTATGCAGGGAAATGTGACAAATAACCGGCCGAAGCCGGTTATTTGTTGGTGTTAATCTGCTATTCACGGGCTTTATGGTAACGGAACCGTAAACTCATCACTGCTTACCTCACCCGTCTCTGTGGAGGTGGCAGTTGCAGTATTATCGACCTGGCCTCTAGCAATATCATCCGGTATCAATACATAGTCCAGACCTAAAGTATTCGAATCGCACTCTAATGAAGCACCTGGCGCCAGTGAAGCCTGTTCACAAACCGGTCCACCCAGTAGAGCATCCGATATCGCCACATTACTCAGTGTGGCATTACCCTCGTTGGTGGCAGCAAAGTTGTAGGTGATTGTTTCACCCTCCTGGGCACTGCCATCAGCGATAGTATCGTCATTGAATGTGCCGTCTTTGGCAAGGCTCAGCTCAAAAGTATCCACAATTTCAAAATCATGTGGCCAACCGCCTGGCAGCCAGGCATTGACCTGAGCTATACCAATATAGGCAAAATTCTCATCCACATCCCGATCATCCATCGGGTCGACACACAGCAACGCGACAGTGTAGACA
>JARFQV010000110.1 GCA_029287615.1 Pseudomonadota bacterium
ACATACACTGAAGATTGACCGGACATTTATATTCGACGTAGCCGAGGACAAGCATGACAGGGCCATAGTCCAGTCTATCATCGATCTGGGGCACAATCTTGGATACAAGGTCGTTGCTGAAGGAGTTGAGTCAGACAAGGCCTGGTTGATGTTGAACGAACTGGGTTGTGATGCCGTTCAGGGGTATCACATTACACGTCCATTGCCTGAAAGCGGGTTCAGGGACTGGTTGGGCAAGAACCGAATTTCAATCGACACGGCTCTGGACTCCTGACTGTTTCATGGTGAAATTCTCACCCTGTATCCATTGCGAGGCATGACAGGGTGGGTCGGTTTCATTTCCATATCGCCAATTATTTGTCTGTTTTATAGCCGATATCTGCCAGATTACCGGCAGATAGTGCGGGTCATCGTATCTGAAACCGGCATGATGACTTCTGCCGGCTTTCCTGGTTTACGTAGTGCAAACCCGCGTGCGCGGAATCTCTGTCCCCATAGAATTATCGGCGGGAAGAAACTGCACACCTTGCCATCCCCGCTGTGTTTCTAATGTGATGCCTCATGCGATAGTGAGTCCAGTGAGGGGTGCTGGATTTCGGTTGTTGGTTATTTATATATCAATAACAATGAGTTGCGTAATGATTGATAGGCTTCTGGATTTTCCCCCCTGTTGATTTCCGACCGGATTCTGAGCATGAGCCTGACCGGTTCCCGGATGGTTCGCCGGTTGTGAGACGGATACTTCCCGGTAGCATCTACTGATAGTTGCGATATCGGAGCGCCTTATCCGGCCTGCCATTTTGGCCGACCGGAATGGGCAGAGTGTATCTGGCATGCCTCTTGCCTCTTCATACGAAGCTAACCTACTGGAGTGGTGTGATGGAACATGCTTCCGCTGAGAGTGGTCGCTCTGTCGAACAGGTGCAAAATACAGGCAAACGGTTTGCGCGCCGCTCAGGTGGCGTTATCAATGCCGTAGCCGTCATTATAGTAGGTGCATTGATTACGCTGCTGATCATTGGTGGTGAAGTATCAACGATCAGCCGGGGCTTTCTCTCCCACAGCAGCGGTCTTCCGGACACAGTCAGGGGGTGGATCGGAGATAGAAATCCTGATAGCACTGTTTCCGATGCGGTCTATCAATCCCTGGGGCCAACTTTTGTCTTCAGTACCGTGCGGGATGACAGTCTGCAATTTGTGCAGGTGATGATTGAGGTCGGTGCTCGCGAACAGTCTGTACTGGAGGATGTCAGGAGACATATTCCCGAGGTACGACATCGTGTCGCCATTGCGTTGCAGGAATGGGAAGCCTCTGACGGCCATACCGCTTCAGAACGTGAATCGTTGCGCATGACTGTGCTGGAGGTAGTCAACCGTGTATTACAGGAATACGGATCAAACGATGTCGATTCTATCAATTTTACGGCATTCGTTGTGCAGTAGGGGCATCTTTCCCGATTACAGAACCCGGTCATACGTCCGCCACCAGGCTCCATATCCAGCGCGGATTTCTTGCCAGATCGCGACGAACCACACTGATCGGTAACTTCGTAATAAAATTTTCTACCAGTCGCTCCCGACATTCTCGACCCTGGCATCCTGCTTCATCCTGTCTCCTGCATCCATGCAGTGGTGCCTTCCGCGACACTCATACTCCCTGTACATCGTCGCTTCCGGCACCCTGTCTCATGCAATTCTGCAGTCTTGTCTCCCCACGGGTAGTTCCTGCCTATCGTCGCAAAAACAGATCCTTTCGCGCTACTTCTGAAAATTACCTCCTTGGAAAATCTCCTGGATACATTTGGAAATCCGGGCTAGATGCCCTTGTTATGGCTTGTCCCCCTTTGGGAGGCGAGCGATACCCCAATCTGCCGCGCAATAGCCGCAATTCATTGCTGCTGGCTGGTTCTGTATGTCAGTTGTGCATGTCTGGGAAGGGTGCGTAATCCGTCAGTCCTCCGGCAAGGTGTCAATTGTATGTCAGGCTATTGGTGCCTGGTTCCTGGACCTGCGCGATCCCAATAATTCCGATTAGAAAAAAAACAATAATAATCATGTAGATATATTGAAATTTCCGTGTCGGTCGCTGTGTGGTCACTAGTTGGTATGGAACTTGCCAGTCAAGAGGCAGGGTAAGGAAAAGTACGGGAGTGTGGCGAACGTGAATCAGGGCGAAACGGTAGTCGGACAGGATGTGCGGGTTGAGGGCAACCCGGCGAAATTATGCTCGTGTCTCAAAGAGTGTTTCCTCGCATGTCCTTGAATGATTCCACTGGGGTTGATGCCGTGCGCACTACCGGTCCTGCCTTACCGGTGCAGGTCGTAGCAGTCACCAGCGGGAAAGGGGGGGTCGGCAAGACCAGCCTGGCCGTAAATCTTTCTGTAGCACTGGCGCAGGGTAATCGCCGTGTCATGCTAATGGATGCTGACCTGGGGCTTGCAAATGTCGATGTCCAGTTGGGCCTCAAGATCGAGAACGATCTGCAGGACGTGTTGCGCGGTAGAAGGACCCTGCAGGAAATCATTCTACCGGGACCGGGAGGACTGAAGGTGGTGCCTGCCTCGTCCGGCGTCAAAGAACTTGCCGAACTCGGTACCTCGGAAAGCTTTGGTGTAATTCATGCCTTTAGTGATCTGGACGATCCGCTGGATGTCCTGGTGATCGATACCGCGACTGGAATTTCGGAAAGTGTCGTCAATTTCAGCCGTGCATCGCAGGAAGTAATGGTTGTGGTTTGTGACGATCCTGCGTCGATCAGGGACAGTTCCGCCCTGATCCGTTTACTCAATCAGGATTACGGAATTCAGCGGTTCAGAATCCTGGTGAATATGACGCATGCCGCCCAGGAAGGCTATGAACTGTTTAACAGGGTGAATCTCGCGGTTCACGACTGCCTGGATCTGAGACTCGCTTACCTCGGCAGCGTGCCTTACGACGAAAAGCTGCGTATGTCGGTGCATCAGCACCGCGCGGTTGTGGAGGCCTATCCGCACAGCCGCTCGGCAATGGCAATCAGGAATATCGCAAATGTTATCGGGGGCTGGCCTGTTCAGGGTCGCCCGGCCGGTCATCTGGAGTTCTTTGTGGAACGTATGGTTCAACCAGGCTGTGCCTGAAGGGAGGATTTACCAATGAATGGAATAGCAATGTATGTCGAGACCAAGGGATCTGAACATGATGAGCTGGTTACCTGCCATGCGCAGCTGGTAAAGCGCATTGCCTATCACCTGATGAGCCGCCTGCCTCCCAGTGTACAGGCAGATGACCTGATTCAGGCGGGCATGATCGGATTGCTGGAAGCAGCAAGGAACTTTGATAAATCCCAGGGTGCCAGTTTCGAGACCTATGCAGGCATTCGCATCAGGGGAGCGATGCTCGACGAAATCAGGCGCACCGACTGGACGCCACGATCAGTTCATCGGAAGGCACGTCAGGTGGCGGAGGTTGTTCGTGAGATCGAGAACGAGAAGGGACGAGATGCGCGCAATCATGAGGTGGCCGAGGCAATGGGCATCAGTCTTATTGAGTATCATCGTATCCTGCAGGATGCCTCGGGTTGCCGGATATTCAGCTTTGAAGACCCGGGTTCGATGGCGGATTCCTCGGAATCCTGTATCCCGCAGCAGCCAAATCAACCACTGGAAAACCTTCAAAATGAGGATTTTAAAAAGGGTCTGGCAGAGGCTATCGCGGGACTTCCTGAACGTGAAAGACTGGTCATGGCTCTGTACTACGATGAAGAACTCAATTTGCGTGAGATCGGGGAAATCCTTGGTGTGAGTGAATCACGAGTCTGCCAGATACATGGTCAGGCACTGATCCGGTTGCGCGCCCGGATGGGGGAGTGGACCTCCGATTGACTGATACCGGTCGAATATCCTGGAAGCTGAATCAATGACTCCGATCACAGATTGTCCGGGACTGACCATGCAAGATAGTTGACATGGGCAGTGATCATACTGAATGGTACACGCGACGTGACCATGTTGTTCGGGGACCCTTTACGAGAGCACAGCTGAGCCGGTATATCCTGCTGGGAAGAATTCAGGATGTGGACGAGCTGAGTAACAATCAATGGGACTGGAAACCGCTCAGCGCCTGGCCGGATCTGGTTTCCCGGTTTCTGTTGAGCACCGAACGACTGGGCGACTATGAACGTCTCATTGAAGCGCACCTGGCAGT
>JARFQV010000117.1 GCA_029287615.1 Pseudomonadota bacterium
ACCGGCATCGAGATAGGAGACCAGCGTGTCGTTACGCACCAGGATCTCGTCTGTACCGTCACCGTTGAAGTCACCGGTACCTTCTACCTGCCACGTGGCATCCAGTCCTCCGATATACCGCGCGCTTCCGCCGGTTTCCAGATAGGAGAGGGTGGTGTCGCTGCGGACCAGGATGTCATCGGTACCGTCACCATTGAAGTCACCGGTTCCTTCCACGTTCCACCACAGATCGAGCCCGCTGATGAATACGGCACTCCCGTCGGCTTCCAGGCGGGAGAGCAGGACCTGGTTGCGGACCAGTACCTCGGACAGGACATCACCATCGAGATTCGCGACGGCCTCCACAAGCCAGGCGGGCTCCAGCTCGCTGATGAATACGCCCTCGCCGTCGGTCCTGAGATAGGAGAGTATATTGATGTTTCTTGCCAGGATATCCGATACCCCGTCGCCATCGAAGTCGTCCTCTGCCGGCAGGCTGTCCAGCATCTCTCCCCATGCCTGGATTTGCATATTATCGAAGTACACCTCATCATCCCCGCCCATGGCGCTGGAGGACAAAAACCGAAGGTAGGTACGTGGACCGGTATAAGGGCTGATATCGTAATACCTGCCCCGGTGCATTCCGTAGTCACTGCCATCCCCCTTGAATCGATCCAGTTCGTGCCAGGTCAGACCTGCATCCGGTGTGATGTCGAACGTCACATAATCCTCGGTCTGGTCGAGATCATTGCGACGCCAGTTGAACGATAACCAGGCCCGTTCCATCTCTTCGAGGGGGACGCCACGCATGATTCCCTTGTCGTTGTCCCTTACGCGTAATCTGCCATCCGTAATCTGGATATCCCCGGTCAGGGGACTGCCTCCTTCATCCCGCCCGATCTCGACCCAGCAGTTTTCCCAGTCGGTGAATTCCTGGGTGCAGTAGTCCTGTGAATCGAATTCATCGAACCAGGTGTCGTTGACCAGCAGCGAGCCTGGTTGGAAACCACGCCAGGTCTGCTCGGCGATAAACATTTGTCCGTTTCTGCTGGGGTGATAACAGTCGAAACGCGAGAGATGATATGGCTTCAAGGCTGTGGAGGCATCAAAGACACGATCCGTGTAGTGAATGGTTACCCCGTTACGGCCGGAATAGGCCTGCGCCTTGTCCGCCATCAACCGGTTCAGGGCGATGGTGAACTGGCGGGCCTCCAGACGATCCTGGTCACTGGAATCACTGCTGGTGATCTTGCCGCATGGTCCCTCGCCAATACCCTGTATCTCGAACAGAGCTTCGATAAAGAGTTCGACCAGAAGGTCCTTGGCCTCCTCATTGTAATCGGCATACTGGCACAGGGTGCCTCCGAAGTAATGGTCGCATGCATCGGATACCGCCTCATCCTTGACCTTGTTCCTGTCCAGGTCCCAGGTTGCCTGGCAATTCTCGAAAACGATGTTGTGATCACGTGCGCGAAATTTCTCGTAGATCTGGCTGATATCCGGGACGCCGGTCCAGTAGATGACCCCGCCGGGTGGGAGGTTGTCGGTCAGTAGAAGCAGGGTCTGGTCTATGTGTGACGCGATGGTTTCGAGGTCCCCGGTATAATCATGGCCCTGTGCCTGGCAGACATCATTGCCGCCAAGACCGATCAAGACCGATTCCACCTCCGGATCAGCCATAATGACCTGGGCCTGCTGCAGGGCATCTTTCCACTCCTCGCCATCGTCCGAGGCATCGACAATCTGCCCGGACGCATAACCCAGCAGACTCGCTATGGACCAGTTTGTGGTGGCGCTTGCATAACTCCAGTCCCGACTGTGCAGGGCGGCCAGGTTGTCCACGCAATCGACAATGTCACTATTACCGCACATATCCGATGCATGGGTACCCGAGGCCATACTGTCGCCCATGATCCCGATTTTTCCGGATGGAAGCGCGAGAGGGGATGGGGTCCCGGCTGCCTGCAGATTCATGGTGAACACGCAGACCAGGACGATGAGTAAAAGCTGGGCCGCAGTGAATTCTTTCATGGATTTCTCCCTGATTCCGTACTGTTTTTGATCAATGCCGGCCGACGAAGTTCCTGATTACCCGGATGGTCCATCCAGTGAGCCACAATGTTGTGAGAATTGAAATGACTGAAATCATTCAGTGAGCCATCATGGGTAACGGGATCCACATTCTGACTACCGGATAAAACCAGGAACTTTCTGCTTTCGGGCAGAGTGTGTACTGGAAGAGGTGAACCCGTTCGGTCGTTAGCAGGCCGATCCAGCCGGGTAATGGCATGACGGGATAACAAACTGGCGCTACGGGACATCCACCGGGTAATCGATCAGGGATAGAATATATGTATGTAGAAAAGACAGGGTGCCAATATGTATCTACTGGCAATTTCACTGGAAATCGTAGCCATGCTGATCCTTTTCCTGTGGCTGATAAGTGGGCAGTAAGCCTTGCAGGAAAAAGGGATCGAAAAAGATGATATTGGCCGTACTGGTGCTGTCTGTCTCAAACGCGAATCTGCCTCTCCCTGAATAGCCATCACCCAAGGGTGAACATTTTTTACCCCGCCCCGGCGGGGTTTTTTTTGCCCAAAACACGGGAAAGTCATGATCGGAAATCCTGCAAGACCGGGGGCAAGGCACAAAGATGAACGCAAACGCCTGTGGACTGGTCTGGTTGGACAGGGGGTTATGTCACTTATGACACATCTGCCACTCCTGTCGACAATTGTGGTATATACTTACGGAGCAGTCCTGATATCTATGATATCTTGCTGCTCGGTATAGGAAAAAACATTATAAATTATAATATTATAAGCTGATTATTTGCTGTGTGTGGCCTCATGGCATGGAATATGCCAGTATTGCCATTCACGATGGAAGACTGTCATAGATGGAATACTGTCATAACTGTGGCAGACACACTGGATTGTCACTGAACCGATTCCATGGTCATGCGTCGGATAAATAGGAAGCACATGCCTGACCGTCGAATTCGCCGAAATAACCGAAGCATCTAACCAGACAGACCCGTTCGCAAGAACAGGGCAGGGGCAGTAGAGGGGAAACGGTCTGGCGGTTCGTTTCGTGACGACCGGTTATCTGCTTGGGAAATACGGAGGAGTCGATATGACTACTAAAAAAATCCCCCCTTCACTGAAGTCGATGCTTGATATCTATCAGCAACCTTTTGTCCTGGTCGATCGGGATTTCAACATTGTGGCCTCGAACAAGGCCTACGCCGATCAGTACAACCTCACGCCTGAGGATATCATCGGCTGTAAATGTCACCAGGTCTCCCATAATTCTGCGGAGCCCTGTGCCGAGGTTGGCGAGGACTGTCCGCACAGACGCATGTTCATAAGCGGTCAGGTCGAAGAGGCCCTGCATGTCCACACACGGCCTGACGGCACCAAGGATTGCGTCGAAATCAAGGCCCATCCCATCCGTGGAGATGACGGTGAAATCCTCTACATGGGTGAGCATCTGCGTCCTATTGAAACCCATGACATGCTGAACAAGAATGAACTGGTGGGCAGTTCCGAACCCTTCCTGAATGCGGTGCGCGAGGCCGGAGTGCTGGCACCCTCGAACCTGCCTGTCCTGATTACCGGAGAAAGCGGGGTCGGCAAGGAAAAGTTCGCATCCTACATCCACAAACGTTCGCTTCGTGCCAACGGTCCCTTCATCACCCTGGACTGTTGCGGACTGAATGAGACCCTGTTTGAGTCCGAGCTGTTTGGACATGAGGCTGGCTCATTTACCGGTGCCCAGAAACAGAAAATTGGCCTTTTCGAGGTCGCCGATGGCGGCACCCTGTTTCTGGATGAGATTGGTGAGATCTCGCTCATGTTGCAGGCCAAGCTGCTGCGTGTGATTGAAACCGGGGAATATCGTCGTGTCGGTGGCAACAGGACATTACAGGCGGATGTGCGGATCGTCTCAGCAACCAATCGTAACCTGCCGGAGATGGTGGAGGAGGGGAGTTTTCGCAGAGACCTGTATCATCGCCTGGCCGGGCACACCGTGTCACTGCCGCCACTTCGCAAGCGCAAGGGCGATATCCCGCAGCTGATCTGTTTTTTCATGCAGCGTCTGGAACGCAAGGCGGTTCCTGCTGGTGAAACCCTGCGGTTCCTGGAGCAGTATAGTTATCCCGGCAATATCCGCGAGCTGAAATACATCATCGAGCTTGCCGCCCTCAAGGCAGTCGACGGCCATATACACCCCGAGCACCTGCCGGATCAATTGCGCAACCAGAACCAGCGTGCGAAAGAGGAGGGTAATCAGGCCACCGGCAAGGCAGCCACGGATCCCGAACCAGACACGATCAGCATGGGTTCGAACCTGCGACGCAAGGACGACGCCGCCGTACTCGGTACTGACACCCAGCAAGTGCTTGATACCCTGCAGGCCTGCCGTGGTAACCGGCGTAGCGCAGCGCGGGAACTGGGGATCAGTGAACGCAAGATGTACCGCCTGTTAAAACGTTTCGAAGAGATGGGTATTGTTGTGCCGCGGCCCTACCAGTAACCAGAGCTGCCTGCATAATACCAATTGACCATAATCCGGCAGTAAAAAAATGGGCGGCCGGTGGCCGCCCATTAAGTTTCACAGGCTTGGGGGTACAGCCTGTTTACTTCTTGCGGACTGCGGCACCGTGTACATCACTGTGCTCGCTGCCCGTATAGGGATGACCACCCGGCGCTGATACCGGTGCGGTATCGACGGAATTGGTCGTCCGTAATACACCCGCCAGGCGGCCCGATGCACCACCATCGAGGACCTCGATAATACCGACACCCGGGCAGCTGCCCTGAGCGGAATGTGTGACGGATACCGGGATCGGACCACGCAGGGCAACAACCAGGTATTTGCCGTCAGGCGTGTTGTCCATCAGGTCCGGTGCCGGGTCATTGACAGGCAGTCCCGCATCGTCTGTAACTGAGGCCGCAGAGCAGGCTCCAAATCCACCACCCTGGCCATCTGCCGATGTCAGGTCATAGGTCGTGCGTGCCAGTGTCGTGGTATCAAATACTTCGACATTGTTACGAATACGGTCGACGTTGTGGATATGGGAACCTGAAGTCGTGCGTGTCATACCGTGGGCATCGCGGCGGGTCGTTATCCCGGGTATCTGGCCGGTGCTGTTTGGATTCGGATCTCCCTGGATGTTTCCAATGGTTGCCGTGTTCGTCGAGTCCTTGTAGACCAGGGTGGGCGCCGGGGTGTTTGGTGCATTTGCACTGCTGCCGAAACCTGTGTCGTCGATGTTGTACATGGAGAAGGTCGACTGTGTGGCACCGGATCCTGAAGCCGAAACACCGGCATTCAGCCACATGTTGTCACCAACCTGCACGCCACCGCAACCAGCACCATTGACCACCTGGTTGTCGTACTCGCCAACGATATTCATCGGTGTGGATGTGGTATCGGCAACCAGCAGGCCACCACCGCCGAAGGTGATATAGGCATTGTCGTTATCGGAAACGATCGGGCAGATAATTACGTTATTCGCCCGGCCACCCAGCGTACCGTCATTGTTATCGGAGCAACCGTTCTCCTTGCAAAAGCCATTCGGTGTCAGGTTGCCAAAGGCACCCGCGTCATAGTTGCCGGAGACGCTGCCAATCATACTGTTCCCCTGGCCATTCGTTCCAAGGTAGACCTTGGCATCATCGAGAATACTCATATCCTTGCCGACGCCCAGTGAGGCGGACATGTTGAAGTCGGCACCGGTTATCTTGCCCCCGGCATTACGGGTGATATCGATACGCTCGAGCACCTTGCCATGCAGGTTAGCCAGCAGCAGGGCGCTGCCGTCACTATTCCAGAAAGACATGTGCAGTGAACGCATGACGCCCGTACCGTTGGTGGAGGTGACACGGAAGAGGGCCACTGCCTCCTTGGTTTCACCGTCGACTATACCCACATAACCACCGCCCGGAGCAAACATGTTGACGTTCATATAACGGTTCTGCGGATCTGGCAGCATGCCGTGCAAACGGCCGAATCCCGGCAAATCACCCAGACTGTTACCGGTCGCGCCGTTAACGTCATATTCCGCAAGTGTGGTAGGGAAGACGTCATAAACATCGCAGGGGCCGTCACCGGCACGATTTTTACCATCACACCCGAGCGGTTCCGCATTCTTCTTACCGCTTAACTGCTTCTCGACGTCCTTGCTGTCCCAGATCCACATATAGCTTCCATTTACGCCTCTGGAAGCTTCACCGCTGACCGAATTGGACTGATCAGCGCCCCAGATTTCGTAACCGTCACTATTGGAATGTACGGGTCCGGAGGCAACGAATCCGGCGAATATTGCAGTGACTATTGTTGTTGACTTGAAGTTGAAATGTTTCATGAACTCCTCTCCACACTTGATATGTAGTTACTCGATTGTTGTATGCGACCAATCGTTGCTGCATGTTTGCAGTGGTAACAGATTGGCCAGCACTGTAGTCAGGCTGCATCCGAATCAATCCATCGTCCAAGTCAGATGCGGCCAAGTAGTCGTATCGATGGCTCTTGATACGGAACTCGGTGTATCTCATGCAATCATCGGGCCAGATTTTTTGCAATGGACAGAATTGCCCATTGAATCGAGTAGTCCGGTTTGAATTCGAGAGGGGTGATGAACACGTTACTAATTGTATTTTTACTGATATTTTACCATTCTGGCAGAAACAGTGTTCCATGCGACTTTTTATGTTTGTTCAAGAAATCCCTTGAAAAACGTGGCATTGTTTTGAAAGATGGTTATGACAGTTATGACAATGGTTCTGCCTAGATTGCGCCACTACCATGTCGTACTCGTCATAACTAGTGGTCGAATTGATCCGGGCAACCGGGCGTGTGAAAGGGTAAGGAAGTCTTTGTGACTAGTCGTAACCGGACACGCTGTTATGGCGAAACAGTCTGGCCTTTGCCTCGTGTCACCGGGCATTACTGAAACAAGGTATTCGACAGTGATTCGTAGGAGGCGCGCTTTTATTCTCCGAGAAACATGAAGCCATCTCGAGTAGCGGGCCGTATCCGGCACGAAACGGACAGGGGGGGAATCCTCCCTGAAATTCCTCAGACCAGATGAATCAATGAGGAAGCCGTGTTTCATGGCTGGTCACCCATTCTTCCGCGCATGGCCCACAAGAATAGATGGAGGTTTACTGAATTTCATACATCTGCAGTTGCTTTTGACTGAAAAACATATTTCACAGATGATACGTGCGTGATTTCAGCGCAATGGTTTGGATTGGTGAATGCGGGTCACGCTTGACTGTCAGATACTGATTCAGGGGGGGGGGAGTTGGCAGGAGGTGTCCGGTAAGTTTGAGTTATAGCCTGTCGCTACTGGCCCTGACCGGACTGTGGAGTTCACCGGCATTCGCCATGGAGCCTGGAAGTGGCTGGCATCCCGGTGCGCCTTTTGTCTATGACAAGGGCCTGCTCGACTACATAGGTTTCGACCGCTCGGTGCTTGCCGACAAGGGTGTCAATGTTTATCTATCGAATATGACCGTCTACCAGAACATCGCAAAGGGCGGACTGGAGAATACGGACAACGACAAGTTGAGTAACTCCTACGACCTCCAGCTATAATTCGACAGCGCTAGGATGGGTCTGTGGAAATACGGGTACGCCCTGTTCCGGTACGGGCCGAGGGCAAGACAGATGATTCCAGGGTCAATCTTCGTACAGGTGCAGTGGTGCCGGGATTGCGCGCGCTGATTCTTTTCCGAGTTATTCGCGCCTGGCTCGTTTACAAGTTTGGGGAAAAAACGACGGCCCGCGAGGAGGGCGGGCCGCCGCTCGGTGACCACCTCAGGAGAAGTCACCGCATGGTGTCGCATCCCTATGGAAGATGTCGACGGTGGTAAGGATAGGTAACCAGGCGAGGTCTGGCAATTCGTGAATCTACGTATACAGGCTATACATTCGGAGGTAGCCAGGCGCACAGGTTTTTGGAAGTTTGCTTGCGGGATGTTTTTTATCCCAGTGTGTGTTGCAGAATCTCGACCGCCAAGATAACCCGCGAGGCAGACGCAGGCGACTATATCTTCTATACTGCTCATGGGGTTACAGGTCTGCATAGTCGAGACCGAACATGTGAACCTGGACGAGTGCTTGTTGCGCGCCATTGCCAGTTAACCCGGGGCCGGGCGCAGTTCTACCATTGTGTCCCCATGCCCGTGGAGCTCATTCATGCGCTGATCGGGGAGTGAGCCGGTTCGAGACATGCCGCAGCTCAGGCTATCAGTCAGTAATCCGGTTGACTGGCAACGGGGCAGGGTCATCACGTAATAATGTAGGAGATACCTATGAAC
>JARFQV010000018.1 GCA_029287615.1 Pseudomonadota bacterium
ACCTTGTCGGCGACATCATCCATGCCACCCGGAACGGTTACGCTGAAGCCATACATAATCGGTTCTCCTCCCTGCCGGTGAACTGCACCTGAATCTTCTTTACCCTGACAGACATATTATCAACTGCCCGCTCGACATACCCGCACGCGATAATTATACCCCGCCGCAAGGCAGATTTAGCTGTTCCGGCTTTATTCGCAAGGGGATCACCCCTATAAAAATTGAAAAACAAGAACTTAGACAACCCTTTTTTCTATCCGGCATCGGGATTTCCCGCCCCCTCCATGATGCAGCAACAATCCTGCCTCCGGTCTTGCTGTTGTATCCTTGCACCCTTCCCCGGTTTTTGTTTTCCGCCGGCATACTGCGGAGGGCCTCGAGCCTCAATCCCGTCTATCGCCCGTCAGCCACACCAGCGCCTCGCGGTATTTCAGGGCGGTCTGTTCGATCACCTCCGCCGGTAAACGGGGTCCCGGCGCCTTCTTTTCCCAGTCCAGCGTTTCCAGATAGTCCCTCACATACTGCTTGTCAAAACTGGTCGGGCTGGAACCGGGCGCCCAGGAGTCAGCGGGCCAGAACCGGGAGGAGTCCGGCGTCAGTACTTCATCGATGAGCACAGGCTCTCCGGTCTCATCGGCGCCGAATTCGAATTTGGTGTCCGCGATAATGATACCCCGCTGCAGGGCATATTCAGCCGCCTCCCGGTATATTTGCAGGCTGATCTCCCGAATGCGGCTGGCCATCCGTTCGCCAAGGATCTCTACGGTCCTGTCGAATTCGATATTTTCATCGTGATCACCAACCCTGGCCTTGGTCGAGGGGGTGTAAATCGCCTCCGGCAGGCGATCCGCAAGCCGCAGTCCTTCGGGCAGGGGAATTCCGCACACACTGCCGTTACGCCGGTAATCCGACCATCCGGAACCAATCAGATATCCGCGTACAATGGCCTCCACAGGGAGGGCATCCAGCCTCCTGACCACGACGGCGCGACCCTCTACCTCCGCTCGCTCGGATTCCTCGCTCAGCACATCAGTCAGATCGATCTCCGCCAGGTGATTGGCGACGACACCGCGCAAACGCTCGAACCAGAAACCGGATACGGCCGTCAGAACACTGCCCTTTCCCGGTATCGGGTCGGGAAGGACTACATCAAATGCCGACAACCGGTCGGTGGTCACCATGAGAAGGTGTGTTTCACCAACCGCATAGATATCCCGGACCTTGCCGCGGTGTAACAGCGGCAAGCTCTTGATGTGACTTTCATAAAGGACTTCCTGCATGGACGATGACTCCTGGTAGGCAGCTGCAAGCCTCTAGTGTATACCTGCCGTGCAGGTGGATACACCAACCTCATCCGGGCTAGAATCCCCGTTTCACGATAACAATGGTAATCCAGGTCCTGTTCACGCATTGCAGGCCCCGGGATACTATCCGGACCCATACTCATGAGTAAACCAACAGTCGGACTGGTCATGGGCAGCAACAGTGACTGGAATACCATGCAGGCAGCCGCCAGCATGCTGGATTCACTGCAGATCCCGCATGAAGCCAGGGTCGTATCCGCCCACCGTACCCCGGATCTCCTGTTTGACTATGCCGAATCGGCCCGGGATCGCGGCCTGTCCTGCATTATTGCCGGCGCAGGCGGGGCAGCCCACCTGCCCGGTATGATCGCCGCAAAGACCACGGTACCGGTGCTCGGTGTCCCCGTTGCATCCCGACATCTCAAGGGCCTGGATTCCCTGCTCTCCATCGTACAGATGCCCAGGGGAGTTCCGGTAGCAACATTCGCAATCGGTGAAGCCGGGGCAGCCAATGCAGCCCTGTTTGCGGCAGCCATGATAGCCAACGGCGATCCGGCGGTATCGGAGCGACTCACAGATTTCCGCAATAATCAGGAACAGGCCGTACTTGACATGCGCCTGCCGCCAGAGACGTGATCCTGCCAGACGCCAGCATCGGTGTGCTGGGCGGAGGTCAGCTTGGCCGCATGTTCACCATGGCGGCAAGGACCATGGGTTATCGGGTATTAGTGCTCGATCCGGACCCCCACAGCCCGGCCGGTGGGATGGCCGACCAGCATATACAGTCCGACTATACCGACCACGCCAGCCTGGACCTGCTCGGTGATGCCTGCTCTGCCGTAACCACCGAGTTCGAGAATGTGCCGGCCATGAGCCTGACGCACCTGTCGAATCACTGTCCGGTACGACCGCATCCCGAGGCGATCGCGATCACCCAGGACCGGATCAGGGAGAAGACATTCCTCCAGGAAAATCATCTGCCGACCGCAAGTTTCCAGCCGGTACTGGGGCTGGATGACCTGGAAAGCGCTGCTGAAAAACTGTGCTTTCCCGCCATCCTGAAAACGGCCGCCCTGGGATACGACGGCAAGGGGCAGGTCGCCGTAGCAGATCTGGATGCCGCAATCGCCGGATACCGGTCACTCGGCGAACTACCCTGCATCATCGAGCAAAAGGTTTCACTCGCCCTGGAACTATCCGTGATCCTGGCCCGCAGCATAACGGGCAGAATAGCGGTCTATCCGCCCGCGGAGAATATACATGTCGGTGGAATACTGGATTACTCCATCGTTCCCGCGCGCGTCAGCGCAGCAATAGCCGGTACCGTCACTGAAATGGCCTGTGAAATCGCGGACCGCATGGATTACTGCGGCGTACTGGCAACCGAGTTTTTCCTGACCACCGACGGTGACATTCTGATCAACGAACTCGCGCCCCGTCCACACAACAGTGGACACTATACCGTGGATGCCTGTCTCACCTCGCAATTTGAACAACAGGTACGCACACTGTGTGGTCTCCCTCCCGGAGACACCGAACTGCTCTCGCCCGTGGTCATGGTCAATCTGCTGGGTGATCTGTGGCAGAAAGGCGCACCACCGTGGGAACAGGTTTTTCGCCATCCCCGTACGCTCCTGCATCTCTATGGCAAACGCCATGCCCGGCCCGGGCGCAAGATGGGACACTACAACTGCCTGTCCGATGATCTGGAGGGCGCCCTGGAGATGGCGAAAACCATTCGTACCAGCCTGGAGCCCGCCGATCTGGTAACCCAGGCATGAAAACGCCCGTCTGCAGTAACCGCACACCGGTGCAACCCGCCCCGTACCTGCGGATAGCAGTCTCGGGCTACCCGCGCTGACTACCGTCATCAGGTTGAAAAACCGTTACACCCGTTGATGTCTTGAACCGGCCTTCCGTGCAGGATGGCTCGATCCTCACTTCCATTCACGAGTGTTGCGGATAAAGTGGCGCCAGCGTCTCTTTCGGCTGCACCCGGGAATCTCCGGTCTTTCCGAGTTCGGGTCCGAGCGCCTCCAGCAAATCCATGCCCTGCCAGTGCGGATGACCCGATGCATACAGGCACTTGTCCAGCGCCCTGACCTGTTCTGCGCCATGCGCGATGCGCCCCGCCAGGCCGCCCAGACTGAGCGGTGGATCCTCCGGCCATCTTGCAGCCCCCCATTCCAGCAGGGCCTGCGCAGCGGCCTGTGCATCATTGTTCCGGCATGCCACTTCCAGTGTCCGGCGTGAGGCAGAAAGATCAGGCGGTGGTTCGTGCACCGGCGCGGATTCCGTCTTGCCGGGTTCGGAGGCTGCCCGGGGACCTTGACGACGACGCATCACGAACAGAAACACAATCAGCAAAACCGCACCGGCAGCGGCTGCCAGCCATCGCCAGTGCTGTTCGAGGAAGGTCGATATTGTATCAGCAAGCGGTTCCGTCCGGGGATCCGCGACAGTGGATGCGGGCTCATCCGGCTCTTCAGCGACACTCGCCGTTTGCGCAGCACGAGGCAGGGTTGCCGCAGTACCACCGGCACCGGGCAGCACATTGATCTCCCAGGCCGGCAGGCGAGCCTCGCGTTGCTTGTCGGCCTTCGTATCCCACCAGGAAAGAGTGATCTCGGGAATGGTCAGCCTGCCTGCTGCCTCGGGCATATAACCCAGCTGCTGAACGCTGCGCCCGAAGACCCATACGCCATCGGTCCGACTGTCACTCACCGGCCTGTCGGGGTAAACCTGCAATCCAGCCGTGTCCGTCACTGCAATCAGCGGCAGTTGTGAGGCGGCAAGACCCTTTGCTTCAATGGTAATCTTCCGGCTAACCGGTTCCCCCGCACGAAACTCGGGCGGCCCATCCGTCCAGCTGTCGTGCAGAACCAGTTGCTCGCTTGGTAACCATTCCTGTCCGGTAAATCCGTCGGGGATCGGTTTGACCCTGAGTTCAAGCGCCTCGCTGCGCAGCTTGACTGGCTGGCCAGGGGAGCCGAAGGGCGTACCTGCAAAGAAATCATCATCAAAAAAATCGCTGCCGAAAAACTGGTCGATCATGGAACCGGATCGCCGCCTTGCCTGACCCGATCCACGCCTGGCGGATACGTGGCCATCGAATACAACCGGCGGTATTCGTAACTCACCGCTCTTTTCCGGAAAAATGGCGTAACGGCGCTCGATCACCTGGTATTTCTTTCCATTGCGACTGGATTGATAACTCCTGTCCTCACCCAGACGCTCTACAACGGCATCCGCGGGGGTGGGGTCCGTGAGACTTCCGTCATGCAAGGGTACGGCATGGAAGAGCCGTACCGTGTAGCCTGCTTGCTGCTGCACATAGGACGAGGCCCCATCGGGCTGAAGTTCTACCTCCAGAAAGATCTCCTCAGCCATCGCCCCGTCGGCCTGTTCCGGAACTTCCGCGACCCGCAGGCTCAATGGTTCCGTCTGTTCACTCCCGACGGTTATGGGAGGCACGGTAATGGTGCCCCGACGAAGTGGCAAGAGTTGCACGATCCATTGGAAACTGTTGAATTGCCTGCCGTTGATGATCTGAAACTGGCTGCGTGTGCTGGTTCCCAGGATCCGGAAATCCTTTTCCAGTGGAGTTAAATCGGGGTTGTCCCCGGCTTGCCGGCGGTCAACCTCGATACTCAGGGTGACGTTATCGCCCTCGTAGACCTGGTTGCGATCGATCTGTGCGCGCACCTCGGCCTGTGCACCGGATGCAAACTGCATCAGCAACAGAAACAACACGGCGGCCTGTATTCCCCGGGCCCGCCACCGGATCATTCTTCGTTTAACCCCGTTCATGCCTCGTTTGCCACCTGCCTGATCAGATTACCATGCCTGTATGTTTGCATTTCCCGCGTCACTCGCCCGTTGCCGATACTGGTACAGAAACTTGCGTCGCAAAAGACCTCCGGGATCATCCGGTATGCGTCGCAACCATTGTTCAGCCGCCAGTTGTTCCTCGCTGCTGAGCGCTTCCTGTTCGACTCCCGCGCTGCTGCCCGGACCCTGTTCCGTTGCCTCATCCGCAGAACTGCCTTGTGGTTCGACGTCTCTGTTGCCTCCCTGCCCATTCTGAACTTCCTCATCCCTGTCACCCTGATTCTGACCGCCAGCGGCCTCTTCCAGCGCATCAGCGAACTGATTCTCACCGCCTTTCGCCACCTGGCTGTTCTCCTGTCCTGACTGATCCGTATCCTTGCCGGTCTGCGTATCCTGTTGTTGCGCCCCTGATGCAGACTGATCCATCGATGCCTCATCCGGTGATGCAGCCTGCTCACCGGAACCGGATGACTGGTCCCCGCTTTGCGTGCCCGACGAACCATCTGCCTGCTCCTGAGCGCTATCCGGACTGTCACCTTTCTCTTGTCCTTCCTGTTGACTGCCATCCGCCCGTGATGTGCCGGTATCCCCATTACCGGAAGATTCATTTTGCTGCGCTTCCCCGTCCTGACCGGAGCTGTCGCCTGCCTGCTGCTCCTGTTGTTCCTGCTGTTCCTGCTGCTGGCGTAACAGTTCCTCGACCAGTGAGCGGTTGTATTCAGCATCTTCCATCCCGGGTTGCTGCCTCAGGGCCTCGTCATAGGCGCCGATGGCATCCTCGTACCTGCCGAGCCTTGCAAGGGCATTGCCCCGGTTATAGGCGGCATCGGCGCCCGGTACCCCGGCGAAACCCTCCAGCGACTGTTCATAGTTGCCTTGACGGTAATCCACTACTCCGGAGCGTAACGGGTCCTGCGCCAGTTCGCCTGCCCGCCCCAGTTCCCCGGCCCGCAATGCAATGTCTGCCTGCTGATCCCTGCGCTGCCACAGATCCTGCCACTCCAGTGCCATTGCCTGACCGGGATCCGTCAGGGTGCCGGCCACCATGACCACTGATAACAACCAGCCCCGCCGGAAAGCCAGAGCCGCCAGCGGCAGCAGGAGTAACACGACGGCGGGACCCTGCTCCCACCAGACTTCGGTTTCCTGCTCGCTGCGTACGGCCTGGCTATCCAGACGGGAAACACTGGCCGGGAACAGCCGGTCGATGTCAGAACGGTCGCTGGTAAGAGCCGCATATCGCCCACCGCCCACGGAAGCCAGCGTAATCAGCGCCTCCTCATCGAGGGTGGTTACCACCATGTCCCCGTTCCGGTCCCGGATAAATCCACCCTCGCCGGGCAGGGGTGCACCCGTCTCGGTCCCGATACCCAGCACGGAGACGGTGTGACCCTGCCGTTGCAGGGTACGCGCGGCCTGCAGGGCTAGATCACTGTCATAGCCATCGCTCAGCAACAGGACATCACCCTGCTGGGCACCTGCCTGCTGCAGCAACTCTCCCGCCTTGATCAGGCCAAGATCAACACGGCTGCCCTGTACCGGCATGATGTCCGGATCCAGTACCCTGAGCATGTCCGAGATGGTGCCTGCGTCGGTGGTCAGCGGCGATACCATGAAGGCATCCCCGGCAAACACCACCAGACCGGTCTGCCCCTCCTTGCTGCGGGCAAGGATATCGGACACCTTGTACCGGGCACGCTCCAGGCGGGAAGGTTTGACATCCTGTGTATTCATGGAAAGAGAGAGATCCAGCACAACCACCCTTGCTGCCTGTGACTGGAATGCCGGCAGTGACTTTTTTTCCCAAACGGGATTGGCGAGCGCAACGATTGTCAGTAACCAGCCGGCGGCCAGCAGAAAGAGCGGTAACCGGCGACTATCCTGTCCCTGGCGGGACAATAGCAGGGGCAGCAGGTTTGGGTCCACCACCTTGCGCCAGGCGCTGTCGTTCCCCGGCGGCCGCCGGAGGAGATGGTAGAGCAGCGCCAGCGGGATCAGCGCCAGAAACCACAAGGGCTGCAAAAAATGAAACTCAGCCGGCATTTTCCACCTCCCGGAGTCGTGAACGGCGCGGCAGGCCACTGGTGGCAAAGGCCGCCATCACGGAGAACAACAGGGCAGCCAGTAACGGCCACTGGTAGAGTTCCGCGACCGGGCGGAAGGTTTCATCCGCACTGGCGGCTGGTTCAAGCTCGTCAAGCAGCCGGTAAATTTCCTGCAATCCCTTGATGTCCCGTGCGCGGAAATACCTGCCACCGGTCTTGCCGGCGATGGCCAGGAGGGTCTTCTCGTCCAGCTCGGACGAAGGAACCCGCCGGGTACCGAAGAAATCACGCACTACCCTTTCGTTCGCGCCCACACCGATGGTATAGATACGAATACCTTCCTGGGCGGCAAGATCTGCCGCCTTGAGGGGGTCGATACGCCCCGCTGTGTTGGCACCATCGGTCAGCAGGATCAGCACCCGGTTCTCTTCGGCTTCTTCCCGCAACCGTTTTACGGCCAGCCCGATGGCATCACCGATTGCGGTCTCCTTGCCTGCCAGTCCTATCGCCGCCTCAAACAACAGATCACTGGTTGTCTCCCGATCGAAGGTAAGCGGAGTCTGCAGATAAGCCTGACGCCCGAAAAGAATCAGCCCCACACGGTCACCTTCGCGCCGGTCAATGAACTGCCCGGCCACCGCCTTGACTGCCATGAGGCGGCTGCTGGTCTGGTTGCCCAGCATCATATCTTCCGTCTGCATGCTGCCGGAAATGTCCACCGCCAGCATCAGGTCCCGTCCACTCACCGGTAGCTGCACCGGCTCACCAACGTACTGTGGACGTGCTGCCGACAGCACCAGCAGCACCCATGCCAGAACGGCCAGCCACAGCCGCAGACGGGAAGGTGAAACAGCGTTTTCTGCCAGGTTTGCATACACTGCGCCGTAAAACGGGATGCGCAACGCAGCCACCGACTGCGCACGGGCACGCGGAACCAGTGAAGTAACCAGGAATGGCACCGGAAGCAGCAAAATCAGCAGCGGCCATGCAAACTCAAGATTCATGTCTATGGCTCCTGGACCGGAAACTCCACGACGCGTGGCAATTTCCTCGCTGACCATTGCCTGCGCGAGGAAATGCGGGAACGGGTCGCGGTTCAGTTACAGGCGCTGACCCGAAACGCATTCTTCGCGAGATCAACAGACAGGTGAAAGGCTTCATGATTGGTGTCTTGCCCTGTTATCGGTAGTTCCTGTTTATCCATTCCCGGGCGAGCCCCAGGACACTCTCCGGGTTCACCTCGGTCTGCGCGACATAGGGACCGGTACCCAGCACCTTGCCCGGACCTGCCCGAAAGGCGCCATTACCTCCGGTCTCATCCAGAAATCGCAGCCAGTCATCCCCTGTCAGTGAGGCGACCTGTGGTCTCGGGTAACGTTGCAACGCCACCCTTCTCAGCAAACCGGAAACCTCGGCTGCAAACCAGGCGGCCTTCTCGGGACGAAACGCCTGGCCAATCGCGCTCAGGCTCGTGAGCACCTCCCTGCGCCTGTGCCGGCGCCGATAGAGACGCCAGAGTTGCCAGGCGGCATAGAGGAACAGCCCGGTCCCCACTATCGCCAGCAACCACCAGCCTGGTGCCGGCGGCCAGAAGTCCGGTACGGGAGGCAGGTGAATATCACGCAAGGGCAACGGTTGTTCCCCGGAAGGTTTCATGCCACCTTCTCCGCGACTGGCGCTGCCCTCGACGATATCCCGGCCAGTCCAAGGCGCAGCTTGCCGCTTACCTCATCCGCGGTATTCAGCTGCAGCAGATTGATCGCACGCTGCCTCATCTGTTCCCTGATCTGCCGGTGATGCCGCGCAAGATATTCGCTGCAGGCATCCTGTCGTGTCCTGGAAAGCAGATCCAGAATACCCGTATTCACACCGTCGGTTACCCCGTACAATCCTGGTGGCGGCGGAGCCAGTTCCAGTGCATCGACGATCTGAACGGCCAGCACGTCGTTGTGTCTGCGCAGATACTGCAGGTGCTTGCCACTCGTATCATCCATGGCATAGAAGTCACTCAGGACAAAGATCAGGCTGCCGGGGCGTGTCACCCGGCGCAGGCGGCGCAAAGCCTCGTTGAGTCCGTCGGGATGTTGCTCGGCCTTCATGCCGGCTACCGGATCGGTTGCCGACACCAGCTTTCTGATCAGGCGAAGCACGCCGCGCCGCCGGCCACAGGGCTGCAGCTCCTCGTGTCCACCATTGAACAGCAAGGCACCGATGCGGTCGCCGTTGGCAACCGCTGCCCAACCGATCAGGGCAGCGGCGCGAGCGGCGATCACAGACTTGTAGGCACCACGTGTACCGAAGAACATGGTGGGATTCAGATCCACCATCACCACCACCGGTCTTTCCCTTTCTTCCTGGAACAACTTCACATGTGGTTCGCAGGCCCTCGCCGTGACACGCCAGTCCATATTACGAATGTCATCACCCTGCTGATAGCTGCGCGACTCGAGATAGTCCATGCCACGACCGCGAAAACGCGATGCATACCCTCCGGCAAGCATACTACCCACCCGGGAACGATTACCCAGTGCGATACCGGCTGCCGCATGCCGCAATTGCAGCAGTTCATCGGCACTGACGCAGGTACCCGGCCCGTATGCAGCGGATGATGCATCCGAGGGCGTTGCACGCAGGCCTCGCCACCACTTGCGTATCACGCGCATGATCAGGACACCGGTACCCGCTGCAGCAGCTCTCGTATAAAATCATCCGCGGTGATGCCATCGGCCTCCGCCTCAAAGGACAACAGCACCCGGTGGCGAAGGGTATCAAAGGCCATTGCCTGGACATCTTCGGGAGAGACATAGTCCCGCCCCAGTAACCAGGCATGCGCCCGCGCACAGCGGTCAATTGCAATGGTTCCGCGCGGACTGGCCCCATAGGAAACCCAGCGCGCAAGATCATCTCCATAAGGCGCGGGTCTGCGGCTGGCGAGCATCAGCTGAACCAGATATTCCTCTACCGGTGGCGCCATGTGCACTGCCAGCACCTCGTTTCTGGCGGCGAAGATCTGCGCCCTGCTGACGACCTCGGCTACGGCAGGCCGGTCACCGAACTCGGCCAGTGCCTCCTGTCTCGCCAGATGCAGGATCTGCTTTTCGCTGTCCGCACCGGGATAACCGATCCGCACATGCATCAGAAAGCGGTCCAGCTGTGCCTCCGGCAGCGGGTAGGTACCCTCGTGTTCGATGGGGTTCTGGGTTGCCATCACCAGAAAAGGCCGGGGCAGTCCATAGGTGGTCTGACCGACCGTGACCTGGTGCTCGCCCATGGCCTCGAGCAGCGCGGACTGCACCTTCGCCGGCGCGCGGTTCACCTCGTCGGCAAGCACCAGGTTGTGAAAAATAGGTCCATGCTGAAACTTGAATTCCCCCGTCTGCGGTCGGTAGACCTCGGTGCCGGTCAGGTCACCGGGCAGGAGATCGGGTGTGAACTGCAGGCGGTGAAAATCGCCTTCCAGTCGCTCCGCCAGTTCCTTGATTGCCGTGGTCTTGGCGAGACCCGGCGCCCCCTCGACCAGCAGGTGACCATCCGCCAGCAAAGCGATCAACAGGCGATCGACCAGCACCTCCTGGCCGATGATTCGTTCTCCCAGTTGCTGGCGAAGTCGCAGAAATGCACTATGGGCGGGACTCATGGATTCGGTTTCGCTCTTCATCAGTGTCAGTGGATTCATCATTATATACTCTTGGCTTGATTTCGTTCGTTATGGTTGCATCGGCGGGTACCGGACCTATGCCCCTTTTCCACTGATCGTGACCGTATCGATCACCATTTCATACTCGGCCGCCCTGAGTGCCTCCAGCGCCCGGGGAAAATCCTCTGCGGCAAGGGCTTTTCGGGCAGCACTCAGCTGTCTCTGCAATGGGGCAAGGGGCATATCCACGTAGTAATATCTCATCTCCAGGCCGGTCTCCCCGAGCGCGTTGATCACCTTTTCGTGTTCTCCACGCATAATGTGGGGCTGCAGCCGCTGAATATCCAGCCTGAGCTGCCCGGTGATTTCAACTTCCTCGCCAATCCCGATCTGCGCATAAAGCGGCACCAGGCCGTCCGCGCCCGCATCCCCCATTTCCTCCAGGATCTTCAGGGCACCGTCCAGGTACCGGTCCGCCTCTTTGATTTCATCGGCCTCCAGGAGTTCTCTGGCCGCAATGACATAGGACCAGGACCGACGCCCGTCCCCGGAACGCTGCATGGCCAGATCCGCATCGCGGTCTTCCCTACCGGCTGGTACCGGCAGATTCGCTGCCACCGGTTCCCGAGCCTTCTGCGATTCCGCCGAGCGCTGATCCAGGCCGGCCAGCGATACCACCGCGACAGCGCCACCCAGCACGGCGATCAGGGGAAATTTTTTCCAGTGTCTGTTCATCTGTTGTATCCTCTGCTTGGAATGTGCAAGACCCTGTTCAGGCTGGATAACAGATTACCCGCCCGCCGGTTACCGGTGACTTTCCGGGACATTACATAAATTTCATATTTCCGGTCAGATGCACGCACCAGGACAATGACACCGCCAAGTAACCCGTGCGCCTGGCGGCACGGCGCCTTGCCTGATGAATAACACCGATGTTTCCCGTTGATCCCGGACAAATGAGCGATATCAGCATTCTTACCCTGGCCCTGTTGATGCTGCACTGGGGCCTCATCATCGGATTTACCATTCGTGTGATCATGCGTCGCCGCCCGGTGGGTGTTTCCCTCGCCTGGATCGCCATCATCTTCAGCGTCCCCCTGCTGGGTGTCCTGACCTACCTGGCCATCGGAGAGAACCGGATCAGCGAACAGTATGTGAGACGCGCCAGGGCGATCCGGGCTGAATATGTCCAGTGGCAGAAATCCCTCGATGAGCAGGCCCTAATCGACCACTCGGAACTTTATGCCGAGGCATCCCCCTTGCTGAATCAGGCCAGATCCGTCAGTGGTTTTCCCGCCCTTCCGGGGAACCGCCTGAAACTCATCGAGGACTTCCAGTCGGTCTTCCGGTCCATCATCGACGATATCGATCGGTGCAAACGTACCTGTCATCTGGAATTCTATATCTGGCATCCTGGCGGCCTGGCGGATGGACTGCAGGACGCGCTGCTCCGTGCGGTGAAACGCGGTGTGACCTGCCGCGTACTCGTTGATGCCTTCGGCAGCAAGGGCTTTCTGGCCAGCCCGTCCACCAGGGTCATGCGCGAGGCCGGTATCGAGGTGCAGGACGCCCTGCCAGCCGGCATACTCTACATGTTCTTGTCCAGGGCAGACCTGCGCAATCACCGCAAGCTGATCGTTATCGATGGCGAGATTGCCTATACCGGCAGCCAGAATCTGGTGGACCCCCGCAATTTCAAGCAGGATGCCGGCGTGGGCCAGTGGATCGACGCGATGGTCAGGATCGATGGCCCGGCGGTCGAGGCCCTGGCCGGTTCGTTTATTCAGGACTGGGAGGTTGCCACGGGGGTCGGGCTGGACCGCCTCAGGTCCAACAGCGATATCAGGCCCCTGCCCACTACCGGCACCGTGCCGGTACAGGCCGTACCATCCGGACCGGGGTGGATGCCGATGGCCATACACCAGCTGCTGCTCACCACGCTGTATGCGGCACGCAGGGAACTGATCATAACCACACCGTATTTTGTCCCGGATGAGTCGCTGCTCTCGGCGCTTGTCTCCGCCGCGCACAAGGGCGTGGATGTCAGGCTGATTCTACCCGAGCGCAACGACTCCCTGCTGGTGCACTACTCCAGCCGCTCCTATTATGCGGATCTCCTGACTGCCGGCGTGCACATCCACTGTTTTCAGGGAGGTTTACTGCATACCAAGTCGATTAGCGTGGATGGTGAACTCTGCCTGTTCGGCTCCGTCAATATGGATATGCGCAGCATCTGGATCAACTTTGAGCTCAGTCTGCTGGTCTATGACCGCGAGTTCACCCGCGAGTTGAGGCAGATGCAGCTGAACTACATCTCCAGATCGGTGGCAATCGATTCGCACGACTGGCAACGGCGCCCGCGCTGGGAGCATTTCATCGAGAATGGCGTGCGTCTGGCCAGCCCGCTTCTCTAGCCCGTATTTCTCACCGCGGGGCGAGGTGAGAAATACGGGCTAGCGGCCTGTTAACAGGCCCTGATCGGTTGAGATGTCCGGGCCGGGCGCAAACCGGATCACTGCCCGCAGGCCAGGCCGGTTGTCCTCCAGCACCAGCGACATACCGTGCAGCTTCACTACCGCCGCACAGAGGCTGAGTCCCAGCCCATTGCCAGGCGTGGAACGGCTTTGCTCCAGCCGGAAGAACCGCTGCAACACCTGCTCCCGGGATTCGGCGGGGATACCCGGTCCGCTGTCGGCGATGACCAGACCTTCTGCATCCAGCTGAATCCGGATCCGGCCGCCGGTCGGCGTGTACTTGATGGCATTATCGAGGAAATTAGCCACCGCCTGAAACAGCAGGTTCCGGTCACCGGCGGTGTGCGCACCCGGGTCCAGCTGCATTGAAAGCTGCTGATTCCTGGATTCGGCAAGCGGCTCATACAGTTCCACCACATCCCTGACCAGGGCCTCCATATCGACATCCACGAAGGCCTCGCGACGCGCCGCCGATTCCGCCCTCGCGATACGCATCAGGGAATTGAAGGTCGACAAGAGCTGATCGGCCTCTGCTACCGCCTGCTCAACCAGATCCCTGCCCTCGCCGCCTGCATCAATCTGCAGGCTCATCAGTTCCAGCCGGTTGCGCAGCCGCGCCAGTGGGGTACGCAGGTCGTGGGCGATATTGTCAGAGACCCGCCGGACATCCTCCATCAGGGACTCTATGCGATCCAGCATGTTATTGAGATTCCCCGCCAGGACATCGAAATCATCCCCCCTGCCCCGGGTGGGAATACGGCGCGAGAGTTCGCCATTCATGATCTCGCGGCTGGTCTGGTTGATGGTCTCGATACGACGCACCATGCTGCGACTCATCATCGTCCCTCCGGCACCGGCCAGGACCAGGGTGATGACCACACCCCATACCAGGGTACGAATGATCAGCCCCCTGGTTTTTTCCAGTTCATGTACATCCCGGCCCACGAGCAGACGGAAGCCACCTGACAAGCGGAAGGCGCGTGCACGGCCCCGATGGATATCCGCACCGTCGTTGCCCGCCTGCTCCAGGCGAAAATTCAGCCAGCCTTCCGCGTCTTCCTGTACGTTCGGCCAGCGGTCCAGGTTGCCGACCAGTGGAACCAGCGTGTCCGTGGTCAACAGATAGATGGATGAACCGGTTGGCTTGCGAGACAGCCTCTCCGTTATCAATGACGTCAGTCCGGCCAGCCCGGTTAATTCATAGCGTCCCGCGAGGCCGGCTATCTCCGCCTCGATCGTCTCATCGGTCTGGTTGACCATAAACGCTACCGTGGACCAGTAGATAAAACCCAGCAGGATGAGCACGGAGGTACCGAACAGTACCATGTAAATCAGTGCAAGCCGCAAGGTGGAACTGTGGATCAGCGTCGATGCCATACGGTAAACACCAACGCGTTTCGGGCCATCAGACCTGGCACGTATTTATCACTGCGGGACGAGATGATCGCGCAGAGAATTGGATTCACAATGTATTTTCTGAAGAAGCGGAATACGCAGTGTATTTCCGACTGAAGAAAATACATTGTGGATTCAAGGATCAAGTGAGGGCTCGTCATCGTGGTGATAAATACGGGCTAGCCCTGATCCGGTGCCTTCAGGCAATAACCCGCTCCACGAACCGTATGCAACAGCGGCGTTTCGAACCCCTTGTCCAGCTTGCCTCGCAGACGGCTGATATGAACATCGATTACGTTTGTCTGTGGATCGAAGTGATAATCCCAGAGACTCTCGAGCAACATGGTACGGGTCACTACCTGCCCGGCATGTTGCATCAGGTACTCCAGCAAGCGGTACTCGCGCGGCTGAAGCGTGAGCGGGCGCCCGGCCCGTTTTACGGTGCGCGCCAGCAGATCCATTTCCAGATCCGCCACCCGGAGTACTGTTTCCACGGTGGCAGGCCGGTTACGGCGCAGCAGTGCCTCCAGGCGCGCCAGCAATTCCGAGAAGGCAAAGGGCTTGACCAGGTAATCGTCCCCCCCCGAGCGCAAGCCCTCCACGCGGTCATCGATTTCACCAAGCGCGCTCAGGATCAGGACCGGCGTCTCCTGTCCGGATGCGCGCAGGGTTTTGATGATCGACAATCCGTCCAGACCGGGCAACATCCGGTCCACGACCATGGCTTCATAACTGTTTTCCATGGCCATGAACAGGCCCTCCTTTCCATCTGCGGCACGGTCCGCGCCATGACCGCTCTCCGCCAGGCCCTTGGTTATATAGGCGGCGGTCTCTTCATCATCTTCGATTACAAGTACCTGCATATCCGCTCAACTTGATTTCCTCGTGGATATGGACTCGCCCGGCAAGACCTCGTACTCACCCTCCAGTACTTCACTCCCCGAACCGGTTTCCCGAAGTGCACGGCGAAGCCGCCACGATCGTATCGCCACAACGGCTGTCAGCAGCACGGCCACGAACACTCCGATCAGCAGTGAAACCGTGACAACAGCAACTATCGCCACCATCATCAGCAGCCCGCCCGCCAGGGCAAAAAACTGTGGAAATCTCTCATTCAGACCCATCTTTTCTCTCACTCATTGATTACCGTCCTCCCGCATCAGGGTCTGTTAACACCAGGAATATCGTCGCGGCGATCTTCCTGGTGTTAACAGACTCTAGTATCTCACTACTGTAATTACGGAAGAATGGATGGAATATTACCGGTTTGTAATGATACCTGAGGGACCTGCACCCATGCCCGGCCTGTATGCTTACACATTCATCGGATTTACAATATCATTGTATAGGATTGCGGCAAGGAAGGCTCGAACGGGCACGCCCCGGAACCTCAAGAAAAACCATGAAACACATACCCAGAATCCTGTCAGTGATGACACCCTTTCCCTATTCGGTCGAACTGCATACCCCGCTTCACAAGGCGAGGGAATTGATGAATGCACATGATATCCGCCATCTGCCGGTGACAGACAAACACGAACTGGTCGGCATCATCTCGGATCGGGATATCCGCTTGCTTGCCGACAATGAATGCAAGGGCACGGATGGATCGCCCCTCATCGTTCGTGATGTCTTCGTGGATAATCCGCATATCGTCGACCTCAACGAGCCGCTGGACAATGTCCTGTTCACCATGGCCGAGCGGCATATCGATTCCACCCTGGTTACGCGCAAGGGTCAGCTGGCCGGTCTGTTTACCATCACCGATGCATACCGGGCCTTCGGCGAATTTCTGCGCGAACACTTCCTGCCAGGGGACGGAAATGATGCGGCATAGGAACTGCCGCCCCGCTCACTCTTTCCGGATGAAAGTGACCGATGCAGGACCGTAGAACCATCCGCAGGATTCATGTCGCCGGCACCCTGCACTTCACCACTCGCGCTGCAAACCCGGTTATGCCTGGACAGGCAACCGGTATTTCAATTGCCAATTATTTTGGCGGTATGTAGACTGCTGAAATTATGTTGGAATTCAATCAGTCCAGCAAAAACACCCTGCTCGTAAAATTCTCCGGCGATTGGAGGATGAGCAACGAGCTGCCATCCACCGATTCCTTCACTACAACACTCGAGACCAGTCCCGCCATACGAAAGATCGCCTTTGACTCCGACTCGATAACGGACTGGGACACGGGGCTGCTCACCTTCCTGAACCAGTTGCTCGAGCAGTGCGGCCTGCGCAACATAGAGGCGGACCGCAGCGGCCTTCCGGAGGGTGCCAGGCGCCTGCTCGATCTCGCGGCTGCGGTGCCCGAACGCAAGGGAGCACGTCGCAGCGAGAAACAGGCATCCCGGCTGGAGCGGATCGGGAAGGCAGGTATCGGCTGGTACGCGGGTGCGCATGAAATGATCACCTTCATCGGCGAGGCCGTGGTGGCATTCGGTCGCCTGCTGCGCGGAAAGGCCCGCTTCCGGCGCTCCGACTTCCTGCAGATCATCCAGGAAACCGGCGCCCAGGCCCTGCCCATCGTCACCCTGATCAGCTTCCTGATCGGCCTGATTACCGCCTACATGGGAGCCGTGCAGCTTCAGCAGTTCGGCGCCCAGATCTATGTGGCCAACATGGTGGCGCTGGCCATGGCCCGGGAAATGGGCGCCATGATGACCGGTATCATCATGGCGGGCCGCACCGGCGCCGCCTTCGCGGCCCAACTGGGTTCCATGCGCGTCAACGAGGAGATCGATGCCCTGAGCACCCTGGGCATCCCGCCCATGGAATTCCTGGTGCTTCCGCGCATGCTGGCCCTGATGCTGATGATGCCGCTCCTGACCCTGTACGCCGATTTCATGGGGATCCTCGGCGGCGCACTGATCGGTATCACCTCGCTGGATCTGGGTGCGGTGGAATATTACGAACAGACACGCAATTCCGTGCAGCTGAAGGACTTCGGGATGGGCCTCTTCAAGGGCGTGGTGTTCGGGATACTGATCGCCATCTCCGGCTGCCTGCGCGGCATGCAGAGCGGGGGCAGTTCCTCGGCGGTTGGGGTAGCGGCCACCTCGGCAGTGGTCACCGCCATCGTGATGATCATCGTCTCGGATGCCATCCTGACGGTGATCTACAACATACTGGGTATCTAGCCGCCGGAAATCGAGACGGCAAAGGGCGCAGACTCAATACACATGGAAAAGAACAACCTGACCGATGCGCATATCCGGGTCAGCGACCTCACCATGGCCTATGGTGATTTCCTGATCCAGAGCGATCTCGATTTCACCGTCCGGCGGGGCGACATCTTCATCATCATGGGGGGCAGCGGTTGCGGCAAGAGCACCCTGCTGCGCTGCATGGTGGGCCTGAAGGCACCGGCGAAGGGCAGCGTGCTGTTCCACGACACCGATTTCTGGAAGGCCGCACCGGAGGAACAGGAACGCATGAAACGGCATTTCGGGATACTCTTCCAGCGCGGCGCCCTGTGGAGTTCCATGACCCTTGCCGAAAACGTGGGACTGCCACTCGAAGAATACACGGATCTCGACCCATCCGCGATCCGCGAGGTCGCCGCACTGAAACTGGCCCTCGTTGGCCTGGCGGGTTTCGAGGACTATTATCCGAACGAGATCAGCGGTGGCATGCAGAAGCGGGCCGGACTGGCGCGCGCCATGGCCCTGGACCCTGAGATCCTGTTCTTCGATGAACCCTCGGCGGGACTGGACCCGGTCAGCTCAAGACTGCTCGATGACCTGATACTGGAGCTGCGCGAAAGCCTGGGCACCACCATCGTGGTGGTCACCCACGAACTGGCAAGCATCTTCACCATCGGCAACAATTCCGTGTTCCTCGATCCCGACACCAAGACCATGATCGCCAGCGGCGACCCAAAGGTCCTGCGGGATCAATCCGGTGACCCGAAGGTACACAATTTTCTCAATCGCAGCGCGCCCGGAGCAGAAGAGGATACAGCCGCCTGAGACTGGCGTAACCCATAGGAATAAGGCATGGTTAGCTCATGAGCAAGAAGGCAAACCCAACCGTCATCGGCGCATTTGTGGTCGGCGCCCTTGCGCTGGCGATCACCGGCATCTTTATATTCGGCAGCGGAAAGCTCTTCAAGGACACCGACACCTATGTCGTTTTTTTCGATGGTTCGGTCAAGGGCCTGAGCATCGGAGCGCCGGTACGTTTCCGGGGTGTACGATTCGGCTCCGTGAACGATATCAATGCCCTGTATGAAGCCGACAGCGGCATCATTCATATCGAGGTGCTGATCGAACTGGATGCCGACACCATGACCCCGATTCCGGGCAAAGACGGAGAAATGGATATCTTCGAGGACCTGCCCGAAGCCGAGGTGATTCCCTTTCTGGTCGAGAAACGCGGACTCCGGGCGATACTGGAAATCCAGAGCTTCCTGACCGGACAACTGTTCGTCAATCTGGATTTCTACCCGGGCACACCCGCCACCCTGCTGGGGATCGAACACGAATTCCAGGAAATACCCGCCATCCCCTCCACCCTGGAGGCACTGAGCAGGACCCTGGACCAGCTACCACTCAACGCGATGATCGATGATGCGCAGAAGACCCTGAATGGCATCAGCAAACTGGTCAATGCTCCGGAGATCATGGAATCCCTGCAGTCATTCCGGACCACCATGAACAGCGTCCGGGAACTGGCCGCAACCCTGGAGGCGCGGGTCCCTTCGCTGGTCGTCAGCCTCGAGGACACCTCACAGGAAACCCAGGGGACCATGATTCAGGCCACGGATACGCTGAAGGATATCCAGACCCTGAGCCGCCACGCGGACCGCGGGCTCAGACCGGTCCTGGACGGCATCCAGGCCTCTGTCCGGGCAGCCACCGTCACCATGGAACGGCTGCAGACCACCGCCTCGCGGGTCGACGGGATGATCGCGGATGACTCACCGCTGCAGATTGAAATCAACAACATGCTGAGAGAACTGGCCGGTGCGGCGCGTTCCATCCGGGTAATGGCCAGCTATCTCGAACAACATCCGGAGGCCCTGCTGTACGGCAAGGGTAACCGTGGAGGCCCCTAATGCGCACGCTCATCCTGTCGACGATCATGTCCGCCATCGCCCTCGTCCTTCTATCCGCCTGCGGCAGCACACAACCATCCCGATTCTATGTGCTGAACAGCCTGCCGGCCCCGGAGGAAGGGGGAACAGTCACTCCCGCCCCCGACCTCACCCTGGGCATCGGACCGGTTAACCTGCCGAAGATGCTGGACCGGCCGCAGATCGTCACCCGGAGTGGCGCCAACCAGATCGACCTGTCCGAGTCCAACCGCTGGGCGGAACCCCTGGACTATAACTTCACCCGCGTGCTGGGTGAGAATCTCTCCCGGCTGCTGGGGACCGACAGGATCATCTATTTTCCCTGGAACATCTCCACCAGGATCGACTACCAGGTAAGCGTTGAGGTCATCAAGTTCGAGACCCTGGAAAACGGAAATGCGCGGCTGCGGGCGCGCTGGACGATCAACCGGGACCGGTCACCACTTGCTATGCGGACATCGGACATAACCCGGTCCGTCACGGAATCCGGCTATGCCCCGATCGTTGCCGCGCAGAGCCGCACGCTCGATGATCTCAGCCAGGAGATCGCCGCTGCGATACGGTCGTTTGCCCACGGTTCTCACCCCGGAGCGAGGTGAGAAATCCAGGCTAGGCGCAGGGGGCGCAGGATATCCCGCTGTCAGGCATCCCTGTTATTTTACAACTTCCCTGCAGATTACATTCGACTCAGGGACAGCGAACAAACATCCTGCTATCCGCCCCATCTCCACGACATACCTATTTAACAACTTTGAAACAACCAGTTATACAAACATTAACACCAACCAAGCCCTTATCATTACCCACACACAACATGTTGCTATTTTGCTACAGAATGTTGTAGTTCCGATACAATCTGGATATAATCTGCACAGCTGAGCGTCAATCCGGATCGGGATGCGGTATGTGAAAATACCACCCTGCAACTCGTCAAACCGGCGCACAATCAGGGCAGGAAGCCCTCAACCATGGAGACGAACATGAACAAGCTTAAACACCTCGTGTCGGGCCTGGCACTGTTGAGTTGCGCCATGACGGCGACTACAGCCCTGGCCTACACCGCGGATATACCCGAAGAAGTGGAAGACAAGGGTCGAGCCACCATTGGACTGGCAGTCGGGACCGGGCCGGATTATGAAGGTTCCGATGATTATGAAACCACCGTCGCGCCATTTGGTCGTTACAGCTGGGCCAACGGGCGCTACCTCATGCTGGCCGGCACGGCGAACGCGGAAAAGGCCGCCCGCCTGAAGCTGAACCTGATGACCAACAAGACGAACTGGCGACTGGGCCCCATCCTGCAATACCGGCTGAAACGGGATGATGTGGATAATCGCCAGGTCGACAACATGAAAGAGGTCGATGCCGCCACGGAGCTGGGTGGTTTTATCGGCTATAACACGGGCAAACTGGCACTCCGGGGAACCTTCGTTGCCGATGTCTCCGATGAACACAATGGCAGTGTCGGATATCTGAACGCCGACTACCATTTCCCGGTCACGGATCGCTTTGCCCTGAACGTGGGCGCCCACATGACCTGGGCAAGCGACGGCTACATGGAAACCTATTTCGGCGTGGACAGGAGAAACCGGGGCACCAGCAACCTGCCGAATTACAAGGCCAGCAGCGGCATCAAGGACACCGGCGCCAGCGTGGTCGCGACCTACATGTTCAACCAGAACTGGGGATTGTTGGGACTTGTCAATTACACCCGGATGCTGAACGACGCGGAGGACAGCCCGCTGGTCAATGACGAGGGCGATGAGAACCAGGTCAAGGCGTTTCTGGCGGTAACCTATTCCTGGTAGTCCACCAGGACCCTCCGACCACACCTCCCGGGTAGAGACCCCGAGAGCTGCGACACCGTACGGAACCGGTCGCCCGGTGATCTCACGCTGCAGATCGCCGTGGCGGCCGGTTTGCACCATACCTCCCATGTGACCGCATGCCACAACTGCCGGACCACGGCTAGACAAGCGGCAGTAAACCGTTGCTTTCAGCAGTATCTGAAATATTCGAGCTATTATGGTACAACCAGTGAAACTGTCTGATTTGTCACCAATCCAGCCACACGACATCTGAAACCGGTCCGGTCATGTTGTAATCGTAACGATCACTGTAGCAAGGGGTTCTGCAGAATGGACGAGGAAACCAAGGTACTACTCAGAAACATCGCCCACCATCTCAAGTGGGTCATCGTACTGCTGGTCACGATCCTTGCGTTGCTGATACACCAGTCCCTGGAATGAAGACAGCATTAGCTGCTGAAGTATCGAATGACATCTGGCTGGCCACTGGCGCCGTCAGCAATAGCATCGTTATTCCGCCGGTCCCGAACCGGGCTCGATACTAACGCCCAATCTGTACAATGAGCGAAACTACCGAGACATTTTTCCGCCCCCCCGAATCATCGCGCGAACAGCTCACCATTCCGGCACCGCTGTATAACCGTTGCCGCCTGCTGCTCAACCGCTGCCCGAACCGGAACGTCCTCGTACCCATCCGCAGCATGCAGTGCCTTGCCGTGATCGATCCCGATGAAATCAACTTCGTGGACAACCTGGGATATGCCGTACAGGATGGAAAGGGCGGCAGGTTGATCATCATGACCTGGATAACGGGGATGCACGCCGACCGTGATTCACTGAACGAGCCCGTACCGATCGAGATCGTCTACTACGACACCGATGCACACGATACCCTGCGCCGGTTGATGAGCGAGTTTCCCGCGGCACTGGAACGCCACGGGGAACGACAGAAAGCGACCAGTGCGCAGCGCCCGAATGCGCGCGTGCTGCCGTTTACAAAGACCGGTGTCTAGCTGGGGCAATGAATCAAGAAACATGCTACAGTTACCGGCCCGGCCGGAAGCATATCCGGTCAAGTACACCCCAAATAAGGAGAAAGAGTAATGAAATCTATACTGGCAGGTATTTCACTGGCGCTTGGCATGCTGATGACCGGACAGGCATTGGCCGCCTTCACCGCAGCGGATGCCGCAGAGGTAGATGCGGAAGCCAAGACTGCCCTGGCCCACTTCAATGATGATGTCACCGGCGCCAAGACATTGATAGAGAATGCAAAAGGGCTGCTGATCTGCCCCAAGATCACCAAGGGCGGTTTCATCGTCGGCGTTGAAGGCGGCAAGTGCGTGATGCAGGTCGGTGGCGAGTCCGTCGATTATTACAGCAACAAGGCCGCCAAGGTGGGACTGCTGGCCGGTTTGCAGCAGTACTCCATGATCCTGGTGTTCAACGATCAGGCCGCCCTGGACAAGTTCCGTGAGGGCGACCGCAAGTGGGAAGTCGGTGCAGACCTGTCCGTCACGGTCGCCAAGGTAGGCGCTACCGGCAAGCTGGATACCACCAAGATGCAGGCTGCCGTCGTCGCCCTGGTCTTCGGTGAAAAGGGTCTGATGGGCGACCTTTCACTGGAAGGATCAAATTTCAAGAAGCTCACCATCGAAGAGTAATCATCCACCCGTATACTGCCAGTGGCGCACGACTGCGTCACTGGCAGTAGCTTTACTGAAACACACTTCACCCTGTTCGCCTGGCAGGCAGACAATTCCGCAAGTCAGCCCCCATTCTCTTCTGCGAAACACGCATCCCGGGGCCTGACGGCTTATCCCGGGCAATTTCCACTGAATGAACCGTTGACCCTGATGCAGTATCAGCATCCCGGCGAGACTCCGATCATGCCCGGTATGGCTGAGCCTGCCGCAGGATTGGTACCTCCTGATTGGCAATAACGTTCGGGATTTACAGATCGAGAACCGGTTCAATCGCCCTTGCTGCCGTCATCCCCTTCTTCCGGCATATCATATGCGGCCGAGCCGGGTCTTTCGGAATCCGCATCCTCCCGGCGCCGCTCGTTAATCCGCTCACGACGCTTTTCCAGCCTTTTTTCCCGTGCACCCTCGCGCATTGGAATGCTGGTCTCTCCGAATAACACCTGCTTCAGGAAACGCATGGCAAATGCCAGCCGTGCCTCTTCATCCTCCAGCAGCTTGTCCATACCGATCGCGTTCGGGTCGAAGATCTCGGTAAAACCCGGCGTCTGGATGAATTCACGAAACTTGTCCATGTCGTAGCTGCACATATCGAACAACTGGAAACTGCGGCCCGAGGGTGCACCCACCGTCGGCCCGCTGGAACGCTTCTTGATGATGATATCGCGCCACTCCCGGTTCATCTCGTCGTACTTCTCGACACCCTGCTCCCTGCGGTATTCGCGCACGGTGAGTGACTTCGGCTCTTCATGGCCCTTGCAGTGCGACTCCCTGACAACGAAGTAGATATCCTCGACGGTGGCGCTGTCTTTCGCCCGCATCCCCATGCTGCCAAGCGCATAGTAGCGGCAGGCCGTGGGCCGGTCTTCATAGACGGTGCAGCCCTCTTCCCCCAGAAAGACACATTCCTTCGTACCTGGTTTGGTCAGCAATTTCAGGCCGGGCATACCGTGAAAATCCATCTGGAACGGGATGGTATGACGGGCCACGAAATCATGCGAGGTCGTATCCAGCCGGTTCTTCAGGCGAATGATGTCATAGGGGAGCAGCTGAATATCGATATTCCGGCAGCACTCGTTGAAACAGGAAATTCCGGGGTGACAATCGAACTGGATCACATCATCCAGCCCCAGCTGGGCCGGCCTGACCGGACTCTCGAACGGGAGATCGCTGAACTTCCCCTCGAGGATATCGTCGCCACCCTCGTATTCCAGGGGCTTGTTGACCGGTCTCTCGTCACTCATGCCTGGTGCCTGTGTGCTTGGGTATTGCCGAAGGAGATTCGCTACCGATAACGAGGTTCCAATAGCCGGAACTACCGGTGCTGAGTTAACTATAGATCAAAAAAGGCCGGACACTTCCCGGCGTCCGGCCCCGGTGTACTACTCCGTACCGACAGACCTAGATATCGGCACCGGGGTGCTGCATGGCCTGCGGCTCGTCGTCCGCGGGCTTGATCAGCTGCACGTACTTGACCTTCTTGAGCGACCACTCGCCGGATTGCCGGTCATAGGTGGAGTTGACGAAGCATTTCCAGTTGTCATCGTCGATTGCCAGGTAATCCGCACGGTAGTAATAACCCGGGTAACGGGTTTCCTCGCGGAACTGGATGTGCTTCATGTGCGCGTAGGCTGCCAGCAGACGGTGGTAGTTTTCCCAGGCGCGCAGCAGCTCGTGCAGATCCTTGGCACGCAGTTTGAGGCTGTCCTCGCGGAGCATCCCCAGCTTGCGCTCAGCCACTTCCAGCATTGTCTTGTTGGTCTGGTACATGGTCGATACCCCGGCCACGTACTCGTCCATTACCTTCTGCAGGCGGAACTGGAACATCCTTGGCGTAATGTAGTGCGGGTTGATGTCGATGGACGTGGTGTAGTCCTTGTTCTCGAGAAAGTTCATTACCGGCTGGTAGATCTCGGCGACGATGTCCTCCACGCTGCGATCCAGCTCCGGCTTGATGTCCCTGTTATCGAGCACATACTTGACCATGGACTTTGCCGCGATCCGCCCCTCGGTGTGCGAACCGGAAGAGAACTTGTGGCCGGAGGCACCCACACCGTCACCACCCGTGAACAGGCCGCGAACGGTGGTCATGCGGTTGTAGCCCCAGTGATAGTGATCCGGGGTACCCGGGATATCCTCCGGACCGGAACACCACATACCGGCACAGCCCGCGTGCGAACCCAGCAGGTAGGGCTCGGTCGGCATCAGCTCGGACATCTGCTTGTCGGGCTCGATGTTCTCGCCCGCCCAGACACCGCACTGGGCGATGGTCATATCCAGGAAGTCCTCCCACGCCTCGGCCTCGAGATGCTTGATCTCTTTGGGCGTCATGGTCTCGGCCAGCTTGGCCAGCGCCGTCGGGGTATCTATGAAGATGGGACCGCGGCCTTCCTTCATTTCATGCATCATGAGGTGGTTACGCAGGCAGGTGCCCATCTTGTGGCCTTTGGCGTACTTGTCGTAGCCGGCCTTGGCGAGCATGTGCGCGTTCTTTTCCTGGTAGTCCTCGCCCATGGCGTTCATGGACTTGGCCTTGAACAGCAGGAACCAGGCACCGACCGGACCGTAACCGTCCTTGAAGCGTGCGGGTACGAAACGGTTCTCCATCAGGGTCAGCTCGGCACCGGCCTCGGCCGCCATGGAATAGGTGGAACCGGCATTCCAGACCGGATACCAGGCGCGGCCCAGTCCTTCACCAACGGAACGGGGGCGGAACACGTTCACGGCACCGCCGCAGACCAGCAGGCAGGCCTTGAACTTGTAGATGTACACCTTGTCCTCGCGGACGCTGAAACCGGCAGCGCCGGCAATCCGGCCCGGATCGTTCTTGTCGTTGAGCAAGCGCGCGATGAAGACACGCTCCTGGATACGCTCGGAACCCAGCGACTTCTTGGCAGCCTCGGCGACGATCCACTTGTAGGACTCGCCATTGATCATGATCTGCCACTTGCCCGAACGAACCGGCTTGCCACCTTCGGTCAGCGGCTTGCCCTCGTCACCCGGGCGTTTCCAGACCGGCAAACCCCACTCCTCGAAGTGGTGAACCGAGTCATCCACGTGACGGCCGGTGTCATAGACCAGGTCTTCACGGGTGATGCCCATGAGGTCGCCGCGCACATAACGCACATAGTCGGCCGGATCGTTCTCGCCCATGTAGGTGTTGATGGCGGACAGGCCCTGCGCAACAGCGCCAGAGCGGTCCAGGGCGGCCTTGTCGACCAGCTTGATATTCAGGTCCGCGCCCTGCGCCTTTGCGGCGTCTGCCCAGCGCATGATCTCGAAGGCGCAACCGCAGGCGGCCATGCCACCACCAATGATGAGGATGTCGACTTCTTCCTCGACGACCTCTGGATTACCAAAACCGTATTCTGACATTATCTTTCCCGATCAAGGATGCTTCAGACCGCGCAGTCAGTACTGCTGGACCCACACCGGATGATGATCCCGTACTCAACCAGCGGAAAACTGGCTGGTGTCGCAACTGTGCGTACCCTTGGTAAACAGGGTGGAGTGATCGCCGATCTCGTCGAACACAGCCTCGGGTTTATTGTTGTATGGCTGTACCGAACCCTCTTGCGTGGTGCGAATCGGGAACTTGAAGCGCTTCATGTTGCCGTTGCGGAACCTGATGGTCCATATGATGGAATTGTCACCGCGCAGTGGCTGCACAGAGGCACCCATTGGGACGATGTCCGCGTAGTGGCGGGCCTCGATCGCCTGATGGGGGCAAACCTTGACACAGGCATAGCATTCCCAGCATTGCTCGGGCTCCTGGTTGAATGCCTTCATGGGATGACCCGTTACAGAACCGTCCCTGTCAAGCATCATCAGGTCATGGGGGCAGATATACATGCAAGCCGTCCTGTCCTGACCCTTGCAGCCGTCGCACTTATCGGTACGCACAAATGTGGGCATGTTTTATCTCCGCTTCCAACAAGTTGCACCTGTTCATCCCCGACGCACCGGTTACCTCGACCACACGGTGTCCACCAGGGCCCTTGTGTCCTTACAGGCAGCCCTTACAGGGCAGAATGCCCCGACATCTTGATCTCCACTTTCTCGTCGTCCTTCAGGCTCGCATAGTATTCGCGCAGGATGGCAAGCACTTCGGGGCGTGAAAACTTGTCGGATACTTCCTCGCCTTCGGACAGTGCCTTGCGCAACTTGGTTCCCGACAAAAGGATGCGATCCGAACCTTCATGTGGACAGGTCTTCATGGATGCCATGCCATCGCACTTGTTGCACCAGAAGGTCCAGTCAATCTTGAGCGGTTGCGTCTCCAGGGAATCCGCGGCAACCTCGTCAAAAATATGATGCGCGTCGAAGGGGCCGTAGTAATCGCCGACTCCTGCGTGGTCACGCCCGACGATCTGATGGGAACAACCGTAATTCTGCCGAAACACGGCATGCAGCAGCGCCTCGCGCGGACCGGCGTAACGCATGTCCAGCGGATAACCCGCCTGAATAACGGTATTGTCGGAAAAATATTTCTCGATCAGGGTACCGATTGCATTGCTGCGTACCTCAGCGGGGATATCACCGGGTTTCAGCTTACCCAGCAGGGAATGAATCAGCACACCATCCAGTGTCTCGATGGCTATCTTGGCCAGATATTCATGAGAGCGGTGCATCGGGTTGCGTGTCTGGAAACAGGCAATGGTATTCCAGCCGCGCTTTTCGAATTCCGCGCGCGTCTGCGCCGGTGTCATGAACTGATCACCATAGGTCTCCGGAAACCCGCCTTGCGAGAGTACCTTGACCGGTCCGGCAAGATTGACATCTTCCTGCTCCATGACCATCTTGACACCGGGGTGTTCGGTATCGGTGGTCTTGTACACCATCATACATTCGTGCTTCTTGTCGATGGTGTATTTTTCCGTCACCTTCATGGTGGCAAGGATTTCATCGCGCTCCGCGTCATACAGGGCAATCTCATCACCCTCATCGAAACCCCTGGCAATGGCCTCGTCCGTGGACAAGGTGATCGGTATCGGCCAGAAAAGACCCGAAGTCATCTTCATGCCATCGCAAACACCTTCCCAGTCAGCATGGGTCATAAAGCCATCCAGCGGAGTGAAACCGCCAATACCCAGCATGATCAGGTCACCCGCCTCGCGGGATGTTACATTTACCTTCGGAAGCCCATTGGCATGTTCCTTTTCCCTGGCGAGCGCATCGCCCTCGAGTAGCAGTGGTCTCAGTTCAGTACTGCCATGTGGTTTCACTAGCTTGGACATAGGACTCCTCACCTCTCGCCGTTTATGTAGAGCAGCTTTCCAGATTTCGGGGTACCTGAGCAGTATTTCACCGGTGCACAGGCAATATCACCCTGTTGGGGGCTAGCCACCATAATGATTTTGCAGCAGAAATCCAGCCCATATTATCTTTTCCACGTATAAATGCGGCTTATTTATTTCATGTGGCGGGTTGCCAGAGCCTATCCTGCTGACTTGGTGGGATATTTTATAAGAAAGCACACAATAATATTATTAACTACTTGATCATCTGGTTTGCCAGGTTTACCTGGATTTACACCAGAATCATTTTCAGACCAACCAGCGCCAGAAACACCGCGAACACCTTCAAGAGGGCGTCTCTGGGGATGCGATGTGCCAGATGTGCACCCACTGGCGCCAATAGAATACTGGCGAGACTGATCGCAACAACCGCAGGCCAGTATAGATAACCCGTGCTGCCAGCCGGCAGGGAGGGCTGGGCGGATCCGGTCAGGGCAAATCCCGCTGCACCGGCCAGCGCTATGGGCAGACCGGTAGCCGCCGAGGTACCAACCGCCTGACGGACACCCACGTTGTGCCAAAGCAGGTAGGGCACGGTCAGCGTACCTCCCCCGATCCCCACCAGCGCGGAAAACCCGCCTATGGGTACACCGGCCGCCGCCAGGCCAATCCTGCCGGGAAGTGACCGGTGGGAGGCTGGCGTATGCCCGAATACCAGTCTTGTCGCGGCCAGCAAGACGAATACACCAAATACAAGCTGTAGTGCATGACTACTGATCTGATGGGCCAGTACCGCACCCAGCAGGGCACCGATGACAACACCCGGTGCAAGGGCAGCCAGCACCGTCCATCGGACGGCTCCATACCGGTGATGGGTGCGTAATGAGGAAATCGAGGTGGGAACAATGGTAGCCAGCGATGTCCCAACCGCCATCTGCATAATCATCTCCGGCGGAAACCCGCGGTATATAAAGAAGAACGCCAGCACCGGGACGATCACCAGCCCGCCTCCAACCCCCAGCAGACCCGCGAGCAGGCCGGCAAGGCCGCCGGTAAGCAGATAAACCGCAATGGAGAGAGTCATGCCGGCAAGGAGTAATGCAGTACCTGCGGATCATCAGATTGCCTCCTGACGTCCCTGCCCATCATGCCCTTATCGTATCCACAGAGTCTTTGCATTGACGAATTCACGGATACCCAGGCAGGAGAGTTCCCGACCGTAGCCGGAATGCTTGATGCCGCCGAATGGCAACCGCGGATCACTCTTGACCATGCCGTTGACAAAGGCACAGCCACACTGCAGCTGTCTTGCCACAGACTCACCCTGAACGGGATCCCCGCACCACACACTCCCCCCGAGGCCATAAACCGAATCGTTGGCGATACGCAGCGCATCGGTTGCATCCCTGGCACGTATGATCACCGCAACCGGCCCGAACAACTCTTCGTGGTAGGCCCTCATGTCCGGTTGCACATGATCCAGTACCGAGGCCTGATAGAAAGCACCAGGGCCGGCATCCGGTGCACAACCGGTTACCACCCGCGCACCCTTGCCGATGCTGTCCAGGACCTGCTGATGCAGTTCATCACGCAAATCATGCCGTGCCATTGGCCCCAGGGTCGTGCCTTCATCCGCCGGATTTCCCGTCAGCAACGACTCCGCGGCCGCCGCATACCGCTCGACAAAGTCCCCTGCCACCTCATCAACCACGATGAACCGCTTGGCCGCGATACAACTCTGCCCGCAGTTGAGAAAGCGTGAGGCCACCGCATTCTCCACTGCCAGATCGAGATCGGCATCGTCCAGCACTATAAAGGCATCGGAACCGCCAAGTTCCAGAACAGACTTCTTGAGCTGTGCACCGGCAACCGCCGCGACATGGCGTCCAGCGGGCTCACTACCGGTCAGGGTCACTGCCTGCACGCGGCGATCCTCGATCACACCGGCCACGTGCACCGCCGGGATCATCAGGGTCGTAAAGACACCGCGCGGGAAACCGGCATCCCGGAACAGCTCCTCGATGGCCAGCGCGCACTGCGGTACATTGGAGGCATGTTTCAGCAGTCCGGTATTACCTGCCATCAGGGCCGGCGCGGCGAACCGGAAAACCTGCCAGAACGGGAAGTTCCAGGGCATAATCGCCAGGACCGTACCCAGCGGCTGCCAGGCCACCAGGCTTCGCCGTGCATCGGATTCGAGGGACTCGTCGGCGAGGAATGCGGGGGCCTCTTCGGCATAGTACTCGCAGACCCAGGCGCATTTTTCGATCTCGGCGCGTGCCTCGCGGATGAGCTTGCCTACCTCCCGGGTTATCATGCCCGCAAGCTCCTCGCTACGGCTGCGCAATAACTCTGCCAGCGCCCTCATCAGGATCGCGCGCTCCTCGATCCTCGTTGCCATCCAGGGCCCTGTTGCCCGTGCGCACTCATCCAGCGCCTGTTCGAGACGATCTTCATCAAAGGCCTGGAACTGCGCTACCGTATTACCGTCAAAAGGATTGACTGATTTAAATGCCATTGGTTATTCCCCCCTTCCATCAATACCGTTACTATAGCGAACAATGATGAGGATACTCAGACCCATCACTATCCTTTTCTGCACGTCCGTGTTAATCGGCGCGGGTGTCTGCCCTGCTGCGAGCGACCCTCTGTCCGAGCAGCGCGGGCAATTCCTCGATGCCAGGACAGCACTGAAGCAGGGTAACACCACACGATACCAGAAACTTGCTGAAAATCTGCGTGACTACCCCCTGTATCCCTACCTGCTTTACGAAAAACTGCGCATCGGCCTCAGCCCCGCCAGCACAAGGGGGGTTAGCTCCTATCTGGAGACCTACCCGGACCTGGTGCCGGCACAGCGGCTGAGACGAAGCTGGCTCTACATGCTGGCACGCAAGCGGCAGTGGCAGAAGTTCCTCGAATTCTACCGTGAACCACAGGGGGTTGAGCTGCAGTGCTATGAACTGCAGGCACGCCTGCATACGGGACAGAAACAGGAGCTGATGGAAGACGCAATCGATCTGTGGCTGGTCGGCAAATCACAGCCGACTGCCTGCGATCCGGTCTTCGCCCGGCTCTACAAGAGCGAGCTGATGACTGATGAACTGCTGTGGCAGAGGATCCGACTGGCCATGGCAAACGGCAAAACGAGCCTGGCCGGTTATCTGGCAAAGCAGCTGCCCCCCGAAGGGCAGGCGCAGGTCAAGCTGTGGCAGGATACCCACAAGCGTCCCGCCAAGATGTTGAAAAACAAGCGCCTTGCGAAGGATACCCCGTTCAATCGTGAGCTGATCGTTCACGGCACCAAGCGTCTGGCACGCCAGGACCCGGAAAATGCCTGGGAGACCTGGCAATCCCTCAAGCGCCGTTACGAATTCACCCGCCAGGAAAGCGGTGAAGTGGAGCGGGAGATCGGGCTCATAGCAGCCTATCGTCAACACCCGGATGCACACGCATGGCTGTCGCAGGTACCGGAAACCGCGGTTGATGAACGGGTTCGCCAGTGGCGGATACGCACAGCGCTGATGATCGATGACTGGCCGGCAGTGGTCCGGCATATCAGGGCTCTTACCCCCGAGGAACAACAGGAAGATGAATGGCGCTACTGGCTGACCAGGGGCCTGGAAAACACCAATGCAAACGGCGAGGCGAGGCAACGGCTTTCAAGCCTGGCGCGCGAAAGAAGCTTCCACGGCTTCCTTGCAGCAGATGCGCTGGAGTGGAAGTACGAGATGCAGAACGAGCCCCTGGAGTTCGACGAACAGGAGTTGAAGGATCTGGGCCGTCACCCCGCCATACTCCGTGCCCATGAACTTTATTTTGCCGGCCTGCTTATCGATGCGCGTCGCGAATGGATTACGCTGCCGGAAATGTTGTCTGATCGTGAATTACAGATGGCTGCGGTACTCGCGAACCGGTGGGGCTGGCATGACCGCGCCATCATGACCGTGGCCAAAACCGGCCATTACTCCGATCTTCGGCTGCGATTTCCGCTTGCCCACCGGGAACTGGTCGAGATACACGCCAATAAAAACAATCTCGATCCCGGCCTGGTTTTCGGCGTCATCCGCCAGGAAAGCGCCTTCATGCAGGATGCCCGCTCGCATGCGGGCGCTATCGGCCTGATGCAGCTGATGCCCCAGACCGGCAAGGCAACCGCAAGCCGCTACCGCATTCCGTTGCGAAATACCCGTGCGCTCTACGAGGCAGAAAAGAATATTCGCATCGGCAGCGCTTATCTGAATCAGGTCATGACACGATTCAATGGCAACATGGCGCTGGCCGCCGCAGCCTATAATGCCGGACCACACCGGGTCCAGCGCTGGCTGCCTGACGAGAATACCAAACCGGCGTCATTGTGGATTGCCAACATTCCGTTTTCGGAAACCCGCAAGTACGTCCAGCGCGTCCTTGCCTACGCAACGATTTATGACTGGCGCCTGCAGCGCCCCGTAACCACAATTTCGAACCGGATGCCCGCGATCAGTCCTGATAAAAAATCCTGAGTCTCGATTCAGCGATACCCGTGCACCACTGCGATCAACAGCTGGCCTGAAACAAACGCCGGGGAAGGTCCGATCAGCACATGATGGAACCTGAGTTGCCTGGCGGTGTAATCAGTGGACAGGAACGCACCCGTTCCCTTTCTCTCCTGCTCTGCCTGGGTGCAATGGAGCAATTACGCGATCCGTTTGTATCGATACCATCGTGGTGAACGGATCGAGGATGAATAACAGGACCCGGTGATCCCATGAAAAAGTTACAAATCTGCATTCTCGGTGGTACCGGCTTCGTCGGCCGCCACCTGGTCAACCGCCTCACGGCCGATGGACACAGGCTGCGTGTACTGACCAGGAGACGCGAGCGCCACCGGCCCCTGACCGTCAATCCCCTGGTGACCCTCATCGAGGCAGATATCCATGACGAGGCCAGCCTGCAAAGGCACTTCCTGAACGCTGACGTCATCATCAACCTGGTCGGTATCCTGAACCAGAGTAGCAGGGATCACGGCAGCTTCCGCAACATACACGTCGATCTGAGCCGAAAGGTAATTCAGGCAGCAACGCAAACCGGTGCTTCGCGCCTGTTGCACATGAGTGCACTGAATGCATCTCCCGACGAAGACAAGAGTCTGTATCTGCGCACCAAGGGAGAGGCGGAAGATCTGGTGCATTCGGCGGAAGGACTCGCGGTTACCAGCTTCAGACCCTCCGTAATCTTTGGCGCCGATGACAGTTTCTTCAATCGCTTCGCCACCTTGCTCAAGCTGAGCCCGCTGTTTTTTCCCCTGGCCTGTCCCGATTCCCGGTTCGCACCGGTATACGTTGTCGACGTCGCCGAAGCCTTCGCCCGATCGCTGGCTGATGATGGCACCATCGGTCGCCGCCTCGAACTCTGCGGACCGGAAATCTTCACCCTGAAGGAACTCGTCGAATACACCGGAAAGCTCACTGGCCGCAAATGCATGATAACGGGCCTGTCTCCTTCACTATCGCGTTTCCAGGCCCGTGTATTCCAGCACCTGCCAGGCAGGCCATTCACCATGGACAACTACCATTCGCTGCAGAAAGACAGCGTCTGCCGGCATTCCTGTCTGGAAGACATGGGTATTCACCCTGCCTCCATTGCGAGCATAATTCCGGCCAGCCTGGGATCGGACAACCGGCATCATCGCTATGCACGGTTTCGCAGGCACTCGCGACGCAGCTGATGTTTCGACTGACATTGCCCTTAAGATTAATCCGGATCATTACTGGTGGATCACCACCATGAGACTGCAGAAAAGTGACAAAACGACAGGATCAGACCCTTTCCGGGTGGCAGTACCTGTCCTGCTGAGAGAACCGGGCTAGCCGTTGTCATGGAGATCTATCTGGTTGGTGGCGCAGTGCGTGACAGCCTCCTCGGACTGCCTGTTCACGAACGGGACTGGCTCGTGGTGGGCGCAACACCCGAAGAATTGCTGGCCATGGGATACAAGCCGGTAGGCAGGGAGTTCCCGGTGTTTTTACATCCTGAAACCCGGGACGAGTATGCCCTCGCACGCACCGAACGCAAGACCGGTCCCGGCTACACCGGTTTTACCGTGCACGCCGATCAGGACGTCACCCTGGAAGATGACCTGAAACGCAGGGACCTCACCATCAATGCCATGGCCAAGGCCGAAGACGGGACACTCATCGATCCCTACGGTGGCGAGGAAGACTTGCGTAACGGCCTGTTACGCCACATATCGCCGGCCTTCGTGGAAGACCCGGTTCGCATCCTGCGGGTAGCGCGTTTTGCCGCACGCTTCGGACGCTGGGGATTCAGGGTCGCCCATGGTACCAACCGTCTTATGAAGCAGATGGTTGAAAATGGTGAAGTGGACCACCTGGTACCGGAGCGCGTCTGGTCGGAGCTGGTCAAGGCCCTGTCCGAACCGGATCCGGTCCGCTTCTTCCATGTTTTACAGGCTTGCTCGGCCCTCTCGCGCCTGTTTCCCGAGATTGAACGATTGTACGGGGGCACGGAATCGGCTCCCGGAAGACACTCCACTCGATGCGCATCGGACTCTGTGGCAGAAACACACAAGAACATCCACGGCACTGTGTACCCGGAAAACCATGCCCTGCACGTACTATCAATCGCATCTGAACGATACGAGGACCCACGGGTGCGATTCGCTGCCCTGCTGCACAACCTCTGCGATGAAGGTGAGTCGAAGTTGGAAACAGACGCGGCAAAATGCCGTACCCGGGTGGTTGAGGAGATCTGCGCACGCCTCAAGGCCCCGAATGATTACCGGGAACTGGCCCTGCTGGCGGCAGGGCATTGCGAATCCTGCCACCAGGCACTCGACACCACGCCGGAGATCCTGCTCGACTCCCTGCATTCACTCGACGCATATCGCCGCCCGGACCGCTTCAGACGCCTCCTGCAGGTCTGCCACGCCTCGCATGTTTCCTGTCATGAGGATGACGATGACTACCCGCAGGCCGGATTGCTCCTGGCGGCCCTGGATGCGACTGCTGCGATCGGTGTCGGCGATCTTGTCTCGCTCGGGAAGGCGGGGAGCGAAATCTCGCAGGCACTGCGCCAGCGGCGCATCGAGGCAATCAGCAAGCTCCGGGAAAACCCTGATTTCAGCAATCACTGATCCCCGGTTGTTAACCGGGTCGCAGCATCACTTGCCCGTAATTGTTTTTGCCAGTGCCTGCACCATCGGGACCAGCTCCTTCTGCTTCAGGCGCTTTGCAGCCTCGTCCGGCGATACCCACTCGCGGCCACGATGGCGCGCTACCCATTGCACCTCGGACCCTATGGCCGAGACCTCCAATGCTGAAACATCAACGCACCAGTAAGCCACACACTTTTCAAAGTAAGACGATCCGAGGATAGTGCGAGTCTCCTCAGAGTCCAGGCGGGCCGC
>JARFQV010000171.1 GCA_029287615.1 Pseudomonadota bacterium
GGTAGACCACGACAGCGAACCGGAACACTGGATCAACGGTTATCTCAAGTCCGTGGAACTCCACGAGGAGCAATGGCGTGAAGAAAATGAATGCCATCCAAAGGCAGGTGCAGCACTCATTATCCTTCACTCACTGATCAATGAAGAATTGCGTCAGGAGCTCAACATCGTTCAGCCGGGTCACGAGGAACTTCGGGAAGCACCGGAGATGGTGACCGATCTCGTCCACAGTATTTACCACTACATTCATGGTGATCTGGATTCATCATTCGACTTTGATAATGAATCCGAGCTACCAGACGACGAACTGTTTCCCCTGCCCGGCTATTCGGAAGATGCGCTGGCCAGCATGGATGAACAGGCCCTCTTTGCCCTTGTCACCGGTAACGCTGACCGGCTCCCGCTGGAAGTCGTGCATGAATGTGCCAGCCGGGCAGAGGCCATGGTTCCACTGCTTAGCCAGCATCTGGAAAACGATTCCAACTGGGGCAACGAAGTCAGCGATGGTGACTGGTGGGGGCTGTTGCATGCCGTCTTCATACTCGGACTCATCCCCGGCGAAGCATCTGCCAGGGCACTGCTTGAGGGGTTCCGCCGCATCAGCTTCGACAGCAATAACAATCTGACCGACTGGCTTTCCAGCTACTGGCCCGCCCTGTGCCGCAACAAAACCGCGTATATCACGGACACCATGCGGCAGATTGCCGAAGACAATCAGCTGGACTGGTACCCCCGATCCCATGCCGTCCAGTGTGTCGTAGCCGATGCCAGCGACAGGGGCCCGGCACAGCTGGAGGATGCTATCAACTGGCTTGCCTCGCTCTGCGTCGACGAGTCTCAAGACCCGGAATTCCGTGTTATGGCGGGGCACACGCTGCTCGATCACCCCAGGGAACGACACCGGCACGTAATGGAGCAACTGGTGGAACTCCAGGAGCCCGACTCCTGGTTCGGAAACTCCTACAACCTTGATGACATCGACCGTTCCTTCTCGAGGGGCGGCAAACCGGAATGGATACGTTTTGATAACCCCTGGCGTTTCTATGACCCGGTCGAGATCCAGCATCGCCAGCAACGCTGGCTCAGGGAAGACCGGGAACAGGAGCAGAAACGATTCGATCAGGACAACTGGAGGCCGGTAAAGACCTATGTACGTGAACAACCCAAGATTGGCCGCAACGACCCATGCCCCTGCGGCAGCGGTAAAAAATACAAAAAGTGCTGCATGAACCACCTTCACTGACCTGCAATTCGATCAGGTTATTTTCCCGAGAGACTAAACCACCTCATCCTGTACTCCCCACCAGAGAGTAACCTTATATCCTGCGGGTGATGAATTCCTGTTCATGCTTCAACTGGCATAGGGAAGAGGTGCTCGCAAGCTGTTTTCTCCACGACGCTAAAGAGAACCTACTGACCGGAAAGCTAATGCGGACGCCTTGGGTAAGGCACATTCTTTTGGAATACCATGCACCGCGCTAAGGTCTCATCGGATTGATGGACAAGTCAGTAACTTTTCAGACTGTCTGGATCCCCAGCAAGTGGTAGCGGCACATCGGGTCGCTGCTGCCATTGATCACGTATAACCTGGCGGCGGCCAGGATTGTCCAACGTTTGAGCATAAGCAACAGGGCGAGCCCTCAATCACGCACAGTACTCACCTCCCGACAGTCAATAACATGGTGTCGGTATGCCCTACCTGCATCACAATAGGACCCCCTCGGTGCAGCGGTCAGCAGCAGGTTCATCGGACCATTGATTCTTATGGTCAAGGAATCCTTGTCTGAAATAGTGCGTACACGGCCGGGCATCATCACAGCCATCCCTGCCTAACCCGTGTATTCGTATAACTACTGATTTACCAGCAGTCCACTGCTATATACCCTATGATTATAATTGTATTTAACAACAGGTTAGTGTTACACGCGTTTGCCGCTCATTGGCCAGTCGGATAAATCAAGGGCCAGGCCAATAGCAGTCTCTGTGTCGTCTGCTATAACGGCTATGCCCATGATAACCGCCAGGCCGAGGATCAAGATGTGCACGAGGATGCAGTGTAACAACCCATATTAGCCGTGCATGAACAGAATCACTCTGCATCCCCGGCATTCCTGACACTGAACTATACTAAACATTCCCATATATCTTTTTCGACCTTATTCATCTCTCCACTGAAACAGCGACGATCATCGCGTGAAGATTTACACTTCGATCCTGATTGTCTTTACGCTGGTCCTGGTTGGCTTTTTTCTGTCCATGTATGTGGACAGGAGCTACGAAGACTACCGGACAAATCAACAAGCTCTCGCGCAGCAGTCGACACGGGGTGCGGCAAGGACCATTGCACTCTATATCAGTGAGGTCAGCCGGCAAGTTGATCTATTTAGCGAGAAAGAAGCCGACATCATTGGCGAGCTGGCGCGAAATCCTGATGATGCAGAAAAGCGCGAGCAGTTCACGAACCGGGTTAAACGACATTTCCCCGACTTCTTTGCCTATACCATAACCGACAGTCTGGGCGAGGTACTGCTGGACGATCTCGAGGGCAAGGTCGCCACCCTGTGCCAGACTGACATTCATCAATTTGTCGCAGGCGAAGACCAAAAGGTTTTTATTCACCCCAACCCGGTTGGCTATCACTTTGACATCATGTCCTCCTGGAAGAACCTCGCTGGAGACCAGGGTGTTTTCTTTATCAGTCTCAATCCGGAAGTACTGGCGCGCATCCTGGCCAACAGCCAGCTGCATGACCACGAACTCATACTACTGCACAGGGAAAAGCCAGACCTAATTGAAATCACAGCCGATGGCACACGCGCCGACCTGCAGGGTAAAACCAACCTGAGCCCGGAGGAGATGGCACGCATCGATTTTACCGCCGCTGTTGACGG
>JARFQV010000174.1 GCA_029287615.1 Pseudomonadota bacterium
GACAGGCTACTCGGTGTAATCCACCAGGCCACCATCATTCAGGCCGCACAGGAGGAAGCCGTCACCGACATGCAGGCCATGGTGGGTGTCAGTCGTGACGAGCGTGCGCTGTCCACGCCTTTGGTGGCGATGCGAAAGCGACTGCCATGGCTCAATATTAACCTGCTGACCGCCTTTCTTGCAGCAGCCGTTGTAGGTATTTTCGAAAATACTATTGCGCAGTTCACAGCGCTGGCCGTATTGCTCCCGCTGGTTGCCGGCCAGTCGGGTAATACCGGGGCGCAGGCCCTGGCTGTCATCATGCGCGGTCTTGCCTTGCGAGAGATCCGGGTGAGGAACTGGCGCCGCGTGCTGGTTAAGGAGGTGCTGGCAGGTGCTCTGAACGGGGTCGCCATTGCCGTTGTAACCGGCCTCGGTGTGCTGGTGTGGAGTCAGTCTCCCGGGCTCGCGTTTGTGATCGGTATGGCTATGGTCATATCGATGGCGCTGGCCGCCCTCTCAGGTGCGGCAATTCCGCTGGTTCTCACCAGGCTGGGGCAGGACCCTGCCCAGTCGGCATCTATTATTCTGACGACTGTTACGGATATTGTCGGGTTTTTCAGCTTTCTCGGTCTTGCAACCGTATTGTCCAGTCTCCTCTAAGGAGCAGCCCGGGCTAGAACATGTCAGGTTACTCCCCGGACTCTCGAGTGTGCTTGTGCAGGAGCGCCCTGATGGTTTTTATGGCGGGCTCGCTTGTCGTGTGAGGAACGAGGTTTGTGCCATCGAACAGATAGATAACCCCGAGTTTCTGTGCCTCCGGCAATGGATAATTCTGCGCAATTGCGTCCAGGGCACCACCATATTTAGTCGGGATCCGGTGTTCAAGTAACCTGAACGTGACTCGTACATCGGCACGTCCGTCCTGATTGAAGTCAGAGCGAAGCATGCGCGAGGGATATATAACGAGAAGATCACGCGGATTGCTCTGTATGTTGTCTTGCCACGTTATCAATGGATGGACAATTAGCCCCTCGTCACCAGGGATCACCCAGACAAGTTCACCGGTTTCGATCCCATGTGCAATATCACTTCGATTACATAATAGCGACACCAGATTACTGGTTGTGCGAAAATTAAGGCAGTCAGTTAGTCGATGACCGGGCTGGTACCAGATTCGGTTCCAGCCTCCCTTGCCTTGTCTTAGCAAGATGATACCGCCGGAGGCGTCAGCGCGGGACTCACATCCTGACATGTTAAGCAGCGCCTCGTTTGCATTGGGTTTGAGAAATGTTCCTGTAATGATGCTTTCGATGGTGAAGGCGCCGGCATCACCGGCCTGTCCGGTGTAGGAGGGACAGCGACTGCAAGCCGCCTCGCCTCTATTGAAGGTGATAGTTCCCGTGTCACATGCCGCACCCAGCATCACGGATTCGCGTGTTGTCGAGATGCGACTGATGATGCGTTTCAGTGTCCCTCCAGGCTGGTCGGAAATTGTTTCTTCGGCAGCATGTGATATCACAGGATGCGCTAGACACGAAAGGATCAGGATATAAGCAAATACCGCTTTGATGTAGTTGGAATGCATGTGCAATTATCCCGGTGGCCAGTATAGGTGATTCTGGTGCTGAGAAGATTGCCGGTCAAGTCATGATTGATAACATCCTGGTCCAGGTTGTAAATCATATTGACAATGCAGTGATCAGTTAGTCAATTACTCGTCAAAATTGCTACATACCGATGTTAGGCTGCGATAAGTAGCCATCACGTGGGATTCACCAGCAAATGGTATGGCTTACGATACAGTTTGCAGTTGGGTTGATTCTGCTGCTCGCCGGGGGAGGGCCTGGTTCGCGGAGGCGGTGCCATAGTCAGCTGGGCTGGTGTTAGACCAGTGCTAGTTGGATCAACCTTTGTAGCATCAGGGTGGGCAGTGCGCCGGAGTTTGTAGTTGCGATAACGGGAGCAGTTACAAGTGCAGAATGTGTTGCCTTTGGTGGCGTTTTAGGTGCCAATTATTTTATCAGTAACTGCAGATTACCCGGGAAACAAGCCGTTGAATGTGCGGTTCTGGCAAGATTGAGAAAACACATGGGATTCCCGCTGCCCCGGACTACCAGGCCGTGTAATATGAGCCGCCCGTAGTCGTTAAACATTGATGAGATTGCGCTTCCCTGGCTCTTCGGCCCGCAGGACGGGAAAGCATCATGAAGTCATATGGTTCCATTTCCAGGGTATGGGCGGCTACGATGGTGCGACCGGCGACCAGGTCGACCACGCTCTTGCGTAAACCGAGCAGTCGCAGGTGCTTGCCTTCGATCGGCTGTTGTGATTCGCTAAAGTTGGCCAGCACCAGTACGCTATGGTCGCCGTTGGTACGAAAATAGGCGAATACGTGTGCATTTCCCGAATCCACGATTTCGGTTTCAGCTCGATCCAGTGCCGGGTTTTGCTGCCTGATCTGTATGAGCCGTAGCAGGTCCTGATAAATTCGCCCGGGAATGGTGCCTGAGTCACGTCGTGTTTCAGCGCGTTGCCAGTCGAAGGCGGCACGATGCAGCCAGCGCGAATCACCGATCTTCTCCGCGTCGCTCTCGTAACTGTAATCGTTGAGCATTCCGATCTCGTCCCCCAGGTAGATAAGGGGGATGCCACCGATGGTGAGAATGACGCCATGGAGCAGCAGGATGCGCTGGATGGCGAGTTCAGTGCAATTTTCATCATTGCTGTTTAGCGCCAGCTCGAGCCCCGTTAGTGATGCACAGGTGCCGGAGATGCGTGCCTCGCCAGTCAATGGATCTTCCTGGAAGGGCTGACCACGCGCGAAACTTTCAGGGAATCTGCCGGTGAAAAATTCCGCCAAAAAACGGCGATGTGAGCCCGGGTCGTGATTCGTATCCCTGACATCATCGTTGGAGAAAGCAAAGCCGATGTCGTCATGGCAACGCACGTAATTGACCCATGCGCAATTGGCGGGTATTGAAAAACGCCGTTGCATACCCTTGTTGAGGATATCCACCTTGCGTGTCGCCAGCGAGTTCCATAACAGCGACATCAACTGCGGGTTGTAGGACAACTGGCACTCGTTTTCATCAATGTATTTACGGACCTCGTCAGGATGCACGATTGCCTCGGACTTGAAAACCATGGCAGGAGCGGCGATTCTGACCAGGGCATTGAAGGCCTGGATAATGGTATGTGCCTCGGGCAGGTTCTGGCATTCAGTTCCGAGCCGTTTCCAGATAAATGCCACGGCATCCAGACGCAGGATCTCCACGCCCTGGTTTGCCAGAAAAAGCATCTCCTCCAGCATGCCTTTGAATACCATGGGATTCTCATAATTCAGATCCCACTGGTAATTGTGGAACGTGGTCCACACCCAGCTCTTCAGTCGGTTGCGGTAGGTGAACGAGCCTGGGTGTTCATCGGGGAAGACAGGTGTCAAGGTTCTTTCATAGGCATCCGGCAGTGTGCGGTCCGGAAACAGCCGGTAGTAGCCCTGATACTCCGTATTGCCGTCCAGGGCGTGCACGGCCCAGTCGTGTTCATCGGATGTGTGGTTGAAGACGAAATCGAGGCACAGGGAAATGCCGTGATGACGCAGTTCCGAGGCAAGTTCAGCCAGTTGCTCCATGTTCCCGTATTCGGGATTTACCTCACGATAGCTCGATACTGCGTAGCCGCCATCATTATCGCCTTCCGGTACCTTGAACACCGGCATCAGATGCAGGTAGGTGACACCCAGTTCGGTCATGTAGGAGATGCGCTCGCGCAGCCCCTCGAGGTCATTAGCGAAAAGGTCCACGTAACACATCGCGCCGAGCATGCGCTGTGACTGATACCATTGCGGGTCGGTTTCGCGCAGGGCATCCAGCGCCTTTAGTTCATTGGGCCGTTCGATCCACATCGCCGTGGTCGAGGCCAGCACGCTTTCGAGGTGATAGAAGAAGTCGTAGTGTTGTCCGTAGAGCGCATGCAGGCCGCTGAACAAACGGGGAAAGTGCAGACGAAGCCGGTTCAGGTACCCTTCCCACTCATTGGTGTCCACACCATTGGCGAAGCGTGCCTCCAGTCTGGGTAAAATACGGTTCAGAGAGGTCGCTGCATGTGTCTTGTGCCAGATGGTGTCGTGCATGGGTCTGTGCTGATTGTCAGGTCGTTGTCTATGGAAAAGTGGCGGGAGTCTCTCCGGGGCAGATGCAGCTGGACTACGTGCCTGCACAGGGGATTAACGATGCACTCACATCCGCATTGATTCAATGGATGATTGATCAGGATAAATGTTTCCAGCGCCGTTTATACGGACTATGGATCTACTTTTGCAAATATACAATAACAGCACACCGGCACCAGATTGCGAAACAGCCCGGAATATGTGATACACAGGAATAGTATTTCAGAATACACGGGGGCGGCGAACGGCAGGTTATGGTGTTACCGTCGGACATCCTGCGTGGTATGTCGCCGGGCCTCTCGCAGTCCCGATGGCGGTGGTGATCAGGCGCATCTAGCAACCTGTGTTGTCTCCAGGTCAGTCCTGATTGTCAATGGATCGCCCGGGCAATCGTGGTGTTGAGATAAATAAAAAGACAGCTGAGTCAGGGGCTTGTGGATATCGCAGGATACCCTGGGAGTTCAATTTGGTGGAAGCGGGCGGCCAATCCCGGTCGGTCGCTTCGGGCATCCTGCGCTCTCGCGACACTCATACGCCCCGTATGTCGTCCCTGGCCTTCGCGGCACCTGTGCATCCCTGCGCAGTGGAATCGAACCGCAACGGCACCGCTCATCCAACACGCACTCCCGGGAAACAGAACGGGGCACACCTTGCAGTGCGCCCCGTTCAATTTTTTGGTGGAGGCGGGCGGAATCGAACCGCCGTCCGCGAATTCTCCGCCATCGGCTCTACATGCTTATCCGCGTCTATTGATTTAACGGGCCGCTACCCGACGGGCAGGGAAGACAACCAGCGATTTCGGTAAGGTTTTAACGACTCCGCCCCGAACGTGCTTCATCGCGATCTTGTGAGAGTCGACGCCTGAATGCCCCGAGGGGCTCTGGACGCACAAGCACGGCTCCAGTCAGACGGCACCCTACAGGGGTTTAAGCTGCGAGTG
>JARFQV010000204.1 GCA_029287615.1 Pseudomonadota bacterium
CAGGATGACCAGGATCGTGAATAGATGCCTTGTTTGCCGGATCATCTTCTGTGTGCTGGTGGTGGGTGGTTGTTCAAGACTCCCGCCCGCGCCGCCTCAGCATGAGGAATCAGCCTTATCCCCGGCAAGCTCGGGTCCCGTTGCCGGGGCTGCTATCCGGTACGCAGAAAGACAGGGCAGGGAACAATCGGGATTTCTGCCGCTTGCCCGCAATCGTGAGGCCTTACTGTGGCGGTTGATGCTCGCCGATTGAGAGTCAGTTGTAATCAGGTACAGGCATGAGACACACCATGCCTGTACCTTGCTGGAATGAAAAGCAGGGGTATTGGCATTCCGGAGCCTGGCTGCTGACTGTTACGTGTCCAGGGCCGCCTGCGCCTGCTGGTCTGCGTGGTAGGAAGAGCGGACCATCGGACCGCTTGCGACATGGGTAAAGCCCATGCGGTAACCCGTATCCCGCAGATGGGTGAATTCATCGGGGTGCAGGTAACGAACCACTGGCAAGTGATGGATGCTCGGTTGCAGATACTGTCCCAGCGTCAGCATCTCGCAGTCATGATCCCGCAGGTCGTGCATTACCTGTTCGACCTCTTCCAGTGTCTCGCCGATACCCAGCATTAGGCCTGACTTGGTGGGTATGCCGGGGTGTTGTTCCCTGAACTGCTTCAGCAGCGAAAGGGACCACCGGTAATCGGAACCCGGGCGGACCTGCCGGTACAGCCGGGGTACGGTTTCCAGGTTGTGATTGAAAACGTCCGGCGGGTTCCCGCGCAGGCTTTCCAGGGCGCGTTCCATCCGGCCGCGAAAGTCCGGTACCAGGACTTCGACGCGGATATCCGGGTTATGCCGGCGTATCGCCTGTATGCATTCCGAGAAGTGCGCGGCACCGCCGTCTCGCAGATCGTCGCGGTCGACCGAGGTTACCACGACATAGCGCAGGTCCATCTCCCGGATCGTCCGCGCCAGGTTTTCCGGTTCGTTCCGGTCCAGCGGGTCCGGCCTTCCATGGGCGACATCACAGAAGGGACAGCGCCGGGTGCAGATATCTCCCATGATCATAAAGGTTGCCGTGCCATGGGCGAAGCACTCGCCGATGTTCGGACAGGACGCCTCCTCGCAGACCGTGTGGAGCCGGTTGTCACGCAGTACCTCTTTCAGCCGTTGCACTGCGGGATTGGCGGGCGACCTGGCGCGTATCCATGCCGGTTTGCGCATCGGTCGGACCGTCGGCTCTATCTTGATCGGGATGCGGGCGGTCTTGGCCGCGCCGCGCTGGTGTTTCATGTCCGTTTCGTCCATTCGTTGATTCTTTGCGGTTGGTTTACGATTGCCCGGGGCCTGTTAACAGGCAGTAACGTGGCGATATTCGTTATGGTAACAGGCTCTAGTGTATCCCAGAATTTCCAGCAAGTGGGACTGCAGCCTGTCAGAGACCTGTAGCATCGATTCCCGGACACCCTCATCACGCAGCTGGGTTACCTGCATATCCGCATAGCCGCAGGGGTTGATACGGGTGAAGGGGGACAGGTCCATATCCACATTCAGGCTCATACCGTGATAGCAACGGCCATGCCTGACCCGCAGCCCGAGGGAGGCAAGCTTTTTGCCACCGATGTACACGCCCGGCGCCTTGCGGTCACCGCGGGCCTGGATACCATACTCCGAGAGCAGAGCGATGACGGATTGCTCGAGATCCTGTACCAGTTGTTTCACGCCCAGTTTGCGGCGTGTCAGGTCCAGCAGGACATAGGCAATCAGCTGTCCCGGTCCATGATAGGTTACCTGACCACCCCGGTCGACCGCTACCACTGGTATATCACCGGTGTTTCGCAGGTGAAGGGATTTTCCATTCAGGCCCTGGGTGAACACCGGATGATGCTCGAGCAGCCAGAGTTCGTCCGTTGTACCGGCCTCCCTGGCTGCGGTGAAGGACTGCATACGCCGCCAGATACCGGGGTATTCCCGGAGTCCCATTTGCCTGACTATGATTTCCCGCGGGTCGCTGCTGTTCATAATGCCACTAATACCTGTTCACAATCCGTGAGATCCTGGTAGATGGCATCCAGTTGTGCCCGGCTTGTTGCGCGGACCACCACGGTTACGGAAAGATAGTTTCCCTGCTTGCTGAGACGGCTGGTTACCGCGCCTTCACCGAGATCCGGTACATGACGGCGAATGATCGAGATTACCCTTGCATCCAGCCCGCAGTCCGCTTTTCCCATTGCCTTGATGGGAAAGTCGCAGGGAAATTCAAGGAGAGTTTCATTGTCCTTGTCCATGGCTTTTACCTGAAAGTGTGATAAATCCGGCAGGGGCGGGACAACATGACTCCCGGTTCGGTCGTCCGCTTGTGTTGTCATCGATGTTATTTTCCGGACGGAGAGATGCCGATCGAGCGCTTGGTATTACTGTAGCTTCTGCGTCCTTCCCGGGGCCGGTAGGGCTTGTGGCCTGGCGGCCGGTAATGCGGTGGTCTGTATCCGGGACGATAGCGGTGGACCGGGTAGTGCGGACGATAGGGATAGGCGAGGTACGGGTAGCGGTACCGTTCACTACTTTCATATTCTTCTGTCTGGTACGGTTGCGTCCTGGTCTGGTTTGCCGCTGCCTCTGCAGCCATGCGTTCCGCTCTTGCCTTTTCAAGTTCAATACGCTGTTCGTGCATGCGCTGTGACTGCCGGATGACTGAAAAATAGTCCTCATCCGGTTTGCGCGCAGGTGCCGGTGGTGGTTCGATATCCAGCGTCTCGGCAGGCTGCGAACCATCGGCTGGCCCGGTCTGGCTGAAGTGGGTAACGCCATCCTCGTCAACCCAGGTATAGATGGTCTGTGCCTGAACGACTTCCATGTACAAGAGGCAGGTGAGCAGGGAGATGCTCAGGCAGCGGGTATTCATGGTCTGTTCCCCATGTCGTCTTTAGAGGCAGTACCCTGATTGTAGTCGGTAAACAATCCAGAGACGAAGTATGGATTTGCAGAAATTCACAATGGTCATGGAAATGCGCGGAAAAACAGGTGAAAAGCACTGAAGATTTACCCCTGAAATGACAGTATTCATGCGTGAAACCATTGATGAATTTCGAATAGTCGCGCTTCTCTGCGGGTTTCATGGCCAGCCTGGGCAGATCGGGGCTAGAAATAACGCGCAAGGTCGATCTGTATGTAGTCATCGTCGCTGATGGTGGAAAAGGGGTCATCGTCGGCTATGTCCGACCAGGCCCGTGCCTCCACGCTCAGAAGCCAGTTTTGACCGAAACGACGTTCGGCTTCCAGATTGAAGAAACGGCCGTTGCTGTCCAGATCGGATACAACACCGAGCAGTATTTCGGTTGATTGGGCATCGTTGAAAGCAAATCGCATGCCGAACATCAGATCGTCTTCAAATGCGGATGGCGAGGTGTTGCCGCGATCGTCATAGCTGTATTCCGCTATCAGGCCAAGGTCCATGGGGCTGTCCAGGACGCCGACCAGGGTATATTCGAATCCACCGATCGATGCGTAGTAACTGCTGTCCTGGCCGCTGCGATACAGTGCCTCCAGTTTCCACAGCCAGTCCCCCTTGGTTGCCTGCACGTCGATGCTGGTCTGGTTGATGATGTCGTAGATCGGGATCCCGACCGGTTCCCCGTTTGAATCAAGTCCCGGCCTGAAGCGCGGATCTCGACTGGTGCCATAGAAATGCGAGATGCCGACATCCCAGTCGCCTATAAAGTGTGACCAGCGGATGGCCCAGTCGATGTGTTTTTTCTCTCTGCTGGAATCGTAGATCGCCTGGCTGGTATCGACACGTGGCTGGCTGCGAAGGCGGCCTTTCTTGCCCGGAAAAGTTCGCTCGCGGAAACCAGGCAGCATGAACAGATCGATTGTCCCCCAGTCACGAATCAATGCAAGGTTGATCATGGGCTGGCCCAGCTTTTCCTCGGCATCGATGTTTTCCACCAGATCGGTCTGGTTGATGATGTCCACCAGGTGCTGGGATTCGGCAACACCCCAGAAGACCTTGCCGATACCGATACGCAATTCCCACGTGTCAGCCGCCTTTTGCCACAGCAATTCCCGTATGTCCCCGTGTGTACGCTTGCTGTCATGTTCGTCCCAGCGAAAAAAAGGCACGAAGGCGATGCTCTGCCTGCCATCGTCCCATTCATGATAGATCTCCGGTTGTATAGCGACAGACCAGTTGGTATTACCATGCTGTCTTGGATCGGCCGCGTTTTTTGGAAAGAACCTGAATTCTCCCGATATGTAACCGGTGTATTCCACGGCACAGGACAGGGGTGCATGCAGCGCGGACAACAGCAGTATGAAGGCGCCACACAGGCGTCTTATCACCGTCCACTTTTCTGCTGCTCGAGAATTGGGAAAAAGAGTCTGCATCTACCCGTATCCGCCGTTTGTAACCATTCTACTGTAATTTCACGCGAGGGATGCAGTCTAAAGCAAACGGAATCTGTAGCCGATAGCCCTGCTGATTAACGGTTAAAAATGGACAACTGACAGGGACGTCCTCGATTCTGTTTCATGGGGGGTGGCCATGAGTCCTATACGAACCGCGCCGGTACACAGCCGCAAGCCGGGACGGTCCCGGCGGAAGGGCAAGCGATCGGCAAAGGCATTACGTCAGGCAATCGCCAGACGCAAACTGGAACAATACAGGGAAGAGCAGTTGCTCAAGGATCACCTGTACGACGTTTTTGATGATGAATAGCAGTTGCGGTATCGAAGATCTCCTGACTGATTCCTCATAGTCTCCTGATGGTAATGGTGCGCAGGATGCGCACCGGCTGCCGGCAGGTAATCGGTACCGGATTCCGCTTCAGCGTGGCATCCCTTTCCCCGTTTTCTGGCATACTATCTAGAATGTGCCCTGCCTGCAGGGAGGAACGTCACGCTGACAGGAAGATCCCAGTGGAATCTACCGCGCTTGTTGAACGCCTGCTGCACCTGATCGAACGCCTGTACAGTGAGTCCGATGGCTTCATCGATCACCCTGAGGAGACACAGCTCTGGTATAACCGTGGCTATGCAAACGGAATGATACAGGTACTGGATGAGCTTGGATTTGGTGCCGCGCTGGACGGGGGAGTGAAGCGTGATCCTGTAGATCTCATTGCCGGCATGGAAATACTTGCATGGGGGAAGGCATACCTGCATGGTATCCAGGTCGGCAGGCGGGAAACCCGTGAAGTGATGCTGGACTGAGATACATTCACTTTTCCCCGGTCCATTTCTGCAGCGCCGAGATTACCTTCGAGGCCTGCTCCGCGCTGGAGATATTGAATTTCGATTTCTGCTGATATTCTCCGTTCCGTTTCTGGTAACGGCGGATGGTGTACTTTTCAGGGCCGTATTCCTCCTTGCGCCGGTCCCAGTCCTGATAGCGATAGATGATGGTCGACCACGCACCCTTGGACAGGATTTCCTTGTCCAGTTCCTTCGTGGTCACTATACCCTCTTCCTCATAGTTGATAGTCAGTTCATCGATTGTTGACGCCATCTCAATCTCCCGCGCAGCCTGAATTCGGCTATAGTAGTCCCGGTGGCCTGTTTCTGCCGCAGCAATCATACTGAAACCGGGCAGTCATTCAAATCGGGAATGGGGCATTATTTCGAAAATGACCGGAAATCAAGATGATACACCGGGGGCTACGGAAGATGGCCTCTCTGCTGGCGCAGAGCCTTGCCGGGCACGCGATATACTGAGGCATCCGGGAAGATTCATACTGCGGGTGCTGGGCGATTTTCGCGATAACCAGGGATTCCTGTTATCCGGCGCCTGTGCCTATTACACCCTGTTATCCATCGTCCCGCTGTTCACGCTACTGCTGATCGTGCTTTCCCATTTCATTGATCAGGATCAACTGCTGCGGACTATTCATGCCGAGACCGCGCTGATCGTACCGGGATACGCATCGGCGTTGACTGAACAGGTAGAAAAGTTTCTGCTGCACCGCCATCTGGTTGGCTGGCTGGGAATCGGCGCCTTGCTGTTTTTCAGTTCCATGGCCTTCACGGCGCTCGAAAATGCCATGTCCGTTATATTCTTCCACCGGGTGCGCATCCGCCGCCGCCATTTTCTTACCTCCGCCATCATTCCCTATCTCTTTATCCTGCTGCTGGGCATTGGAATTTTGCTGGTTACCGTGATGAGCGGTGCACTGCAGGCCATCGAGCACCAATCGGTGGTCGTTCTGGGATCGGTGTGGACACTGATCGGTGCATCCGGGACCCTCCTGTACCTGATGGGGGTCGCAGGTCTGATACTGATGTTGACAGCGGTGTATATGGTCATGCCGGTCGGGAGATTGTCGCTGCGGCATGCGCTGATCGGGGGTATCGTTGCCGGGATCCTGTGGGAGATTACCCGGCACATCCTGGTCTGGTATTTTTCATCCCTGTCATTTGTCAATGTAATCTACGGTTCTCTTGCAACCACGGTAGTGACGCTGGTCAGCCTCGAGATCGCATCAATTATCCTGTTGCTCGGCGCGCAGGTGATCGCGGAATTCGAGCGCTGCAAGGAGGGTTACCAGGAGGATGTCCGGGGCATGCGGGTATGAACGGCCATTATGACCGGACTTGCCTTCGCTTACTGGACCATCTCCCGATAGACGCGCCCGGCATTGACGGGATGCTCCAGCCGGAATAGAGGTAGATCCTGCCACTCGCGGAAATCGGCCCTTTCCACGGCCTCTGCTTCGCTCAGACCTTCGGCTACCGATCGTTCCATGAATTCCTGCAGCTGCTGCAGATAGGCCCGGTTTCGCTCAATCATCGGAAAGGGTGGTCTTTGGGCGCTGCCATGACCGGGTACCATGATCTCCGCGCCGGAAAAACTTGCCTGCAGCCAGTCAAGCCCGTCCAGGATATCGTTCGAGTCTGCATCCCCGAGGATGGGCAGGCGCTGGCTGGATACAAGGTCCGAGGCCCAGACGATGTCATCCTCGACCTGGTATACGAGCAGGGTTTCAACCGGGTATCTGGTGCCGGCATTGTAGATCTCGAATGTCTTGCCACCTGTCCGGATGATCATTTCCTCATCGTGCCCTGCCAGGACGGGGATATCCGGCTGCACGACTCCAAATCCCTCCATGTCATCCGGCAGAAGGGCATAGCGTTTTTGGGCGCGAGCGGCGGCATCGGCTGTGGCAGTCAACTCTGCACCGGTTGTAGCGGCAATGACACGCACTCCGCCCAGTCTCCGGAAGGCCGATGCCCCGAAGCAGTGGTCCGGGTGACAATGGGTGAGGACCAGGTGTGATACCGGCTTGTCAGTGACGGTGCGTATGGTGGCAATCATCCGTCTGCCCAGTCGCGGAGTGCCCAGGGTATCAATGACGACCACGCTGTCATCCGTTATTACAAATCCAGCGTTTGCAGTAAAGGCCCGATTCAGGGTGTCTACCAGCGCAATATTACCGTAGAAAAGATAGGTGTCGGGTGCGATCCGGAAATAGGGCAGCGGGTCATCGTCATTATCGGATTTACGCAGGATGATGTTGGGTATGGTGCTCGCATCTATGGCCTTGTCGGGAAGATGATAGACACCTGGATGCGTGCCGAAGGCCGATAGTAGGCTCTCATCGCCTGCATGACCAGCCGGCACCTCCTGGCGCGCGGGGGGGGGCTTTTCGAAGATCCAGGTTGGAAAAAAATAGATCCCGGCCAGTATCAGGATGGCAATGAGGAGGAGGCGTGTGGTTCTTTTCATATCACGGTCTTCGGATTATCGTCGATCGGAATAATGGCATACAGAGGCAGACCTGCGGGATAGGGGCATATTCCTGTGGATAACTTTGGGGACAAAATGGGACAAACCTGCGATTTCCCCCTGTTTGATGCATTCCTGTGGGAGGGGCACAATATCAGGGAAAATTAAATTACTTAATAATCAATAAATTAAAGAGTATTATTTAATGCTAATTTCCTTGTGCTCTATTTCTGTGCATAAATCCACTCATCTGTGTGTATGTGCATAAGTATTTTCCCATATCGCGTTGAACCAGGCGGGCAGTCATCTGTCGGGAATGCCAACCGTGACGGACAGGGGATTATTCACTACTATCCCCGTATCCGCTTCCTGTCGACCTATATTCTTGGACAACTATACCGTACAGACCGTTTTCATGAAGTGCGAGTCTCGCGATCGCCGGGGCGAATGAGGCTTGCCGGCTCATGACACACGTTCTGGTCGTGGCGCCTTCCTGGATCGGGGACATGGTTCTGGCCCAGTGTCTGTTCAGGCAGCTACAGTCACAGAACCCGCCTGTTGTGATCGACGTTCTGGCGCCTGACTGGTCACGTGCCCTGCTGAACAGGATGCCGGAAGTGCATGAAATTATCGATATGCCGCTGGGACACGGTGAACTGGGGCTGCGCAAACGCTATCAGATCGGGCGTTCCCTGCGCACGCGTCCCTATGTCCATGCAGTCGTATTGCCCAATTCCCTGAAATCCGCCCTGGTCCCGTACTGGGCAGGAATACCGAGGCGGACGGGTTATGTGGGGGAACTGCGGTTGGGGTTGCTGAATGACTGCCGTCGCGTTGACCGCAGCAGTCACCCGATGACGGCACAGCAATTCGTGGCCCTGGGACTGCCAGCGGGTATGGCCTTGCCCGATTCGTTGCCACTGCCCGGACTGCGGGTATCGGCGCGGGGTATCAGCAGGGCATGTAAACAGTATGGTCTCGAGCCCGGGCAGGCGCCGGTGCTGGCGCTCTGTCCGGGTGCAGAATATGGCCAGTCGAAGCAATGGCCCCTTGACTATTACGGGGTAGTTGCCCGCAACTGGCTCGGACGAGGCTGGCAGGTCTGGTTATTCGGCTCTGCCAGCGACAGGACTGTCTGTGAGGCAATAGTCTCACAAACAGGCGGGCGCTGCCGTAACCTTGCCGGCAGGACGAATCTGGAGGAGGCGGTCGATCTGCTTTCACTGGCCGGGATGGTGCTCAGCAATGATTCCGGATTGATGCATGTGGCCGCAGCTCTGGGCAGGCCACAGGTGGCTGTATTCGGTTCCACGGATCCTGGCAAAACGCCACCACTGGCCACTGATGCCCGCATCGAGTACCTGGGTCTGGGTTGCAGTCCCTGCTTCCAGCGGACCTGCCCGAAAGCCCATCTGCGGTGTCTGCGGGACCTGGAACCGAACCGGATTATGCGTACGATGGAAGCGCTCATAGAGCGATGAAGATCCTGGTGGTGAAAATGTCGTCTCTGGGGGACGTGCTTCATACCCTTCCTGCCGTGACCGATGCCGCTGCCAGCCATCCGGGTGTGCAGATCGACTGGGTGGTGGAAGAGTCTTTTGCCAGGGTGCCGGGATGGCACCCGAAGGTAGACCGTGTTATCCAGACCGCGTTTCGGCGCTGGCGGAATCGGCCTTTCGCCTCGCTGGGTGGAGGCGAGTTCTGGCGTTGCATAGCAGGCGTCAGGGAGCGTCAATATGACTGCGTTATCGATGCCCAGGGATTGCTCAAGAGTGCAGTCATCACCCGACTGGCACGTGGCGCGGGCTCCGGTTATGACCGGCCCAGTGCCCGCGAGCCCCTTGCGGCACTGGGCTACCGGCACCGGTTTGCTGTTGCAAGGGATCAGCATGCCGTGACCCGCTTGCGGCAGCTCTTTGCCAGGTCGCTGGATTATTCGTTACCGGATACGCTGCCCGACTATGGTATACGGCGTCGATTTTCCGGGGCAGACAAGGTAAGGGGTGATTATATTGTCTTTCTGCACGGCACCACCTGGCCGAGCAAGCAATGGCCCTGCAACTGCTGGCGGAAACTCGCCGAACTGGTTGCTACTGCGGGGTTCACGATTAAGCTACCATGGGGCACGGAAGAGGAGCGGCGGCAGGCAAATGACATAGCCGCTGATTTTCATTTCGTGGAGGTGTTGCCGAGACTGGGACTCGATGATCTGGCGTATGTGCTGGGTAGTGCACGCGGAGTGGTGGGTGTCGATACCGGCTTGTCACACCTGGCTGCCGCGCTGGAGGTGCCGGTGGTGACCCTCTATGGTGCTACCGATCCGCTGTTAACCGGTACCACAGGCGGGCATCAGGCGAATCTGCGGGCGGAATTTCCCTGCTCGCCCTGCCTGCGGCGTGTCTGTAGCTATCGGGACAGTGATGCGATACATCCCGCCTGTTACCGTTCGTTGCCTGCCAGGGAAGTATGGATATGCCTGCAGTCGCTGATGCAGGCCGGCCACGTTGCGGAAAAGGCATGCGTTCAGGCCTGAGGCTGGCCTTTTGCCTGTTTAGCTATCACCCCTATGGGGGATTGCAGCGGGATTTTTTACGTATTGCCACGGCATGCCGGTCCCGCGGCCATGATATTCATGTCTTTGCCATGGAGTGGTCAGGCGAGAGGCCGCGGGGAATACACATCGAATTGCTTCCCGCACCGCGCTGGTGGAGAAATCATCTGCGCAATCGATCCTTTATCGCTTCGCTGCGCAAGCGGCTGGCCTCATCGGCCTTTGATCTGGTGGTGGGCTTCAACCGGATGCCTGGTCTGGATGTCTACTATGCCGCGGATCCCTGTTATGTCGCCTCGGTTCGCGAGCGCCGTGGATCCCTGTATCGGCTTGGAGCGCGTTATCGAAACCATGCTGCCTGCGAAAAGGCTGTCTTCAGCCCTGCAGCCGGCACCCGGATACTGGCCATCGCGGAGCAGGAGATCAAGCGGTTCCGGAGCCACTACGGAACCCCGCAATCCCGCTTCACTCTCCTTCCACCCGGCATTGCACCTGACCGGCGCATGGCCGGGGATGCGAATGGTATACGCTCCGACCTGCGTGCCGAATTTGGCATTGAGGAACGGGAGCGCCTGTTACTGTTTGTGGGTTCGGATTTCCACCGGAAGGGACTGGACCGCGTCATCCGCGCCCTGGCATCGCTTGACTCCGGGATACGCCGGAAGACACGTCTCGTGGTGGTCGGTCGGGATAATCCCGGGCCCTTCCTGCGCCTGGCGAAGCGCAGGGGGGTAGACCGGCAGCTGAGCTGTGCGGGTGCCCGCGAAGACGTTCCCCGGTTCCTGCTGGGTGCGGATATTCTGGTGCATCCTGCATACAGTGAAAACACCGGAACGGTGTTGCTTGAGGCCCTCGCTTCCGGTCTGCCGGTACTGACAACCGGGAACTGTGGATATGCCTTTCATGTTGAAAGGGCGGGTGCGGGTCGCGTTCTGACCGGTCCCTTCTCACAGGACAGCTTCAACCTGCGGTTGGCGGAGATGCTGGACTCGGATCAGCTCCCCGCATGGCGCCGAAACGCCATCGAATACAGTCGCAGTGAGGACCTCTACAGCCTGGTCGACTACAGTTGTGAACTGATAGAAAAGTTTGCGGGGTATCGATGCTGATCTATATTCGTCCCGATCTGTCTGCGCACCTTCCGGACGAGGTCGATCACTTCGACTTTCTGACGGGGCTGCAGGGAGAAGTATACCGGGAGGTGCAAGGGCGCCGTACCCTGCGATTTGAATGCAATGGCAGGGGCTTTTTTATCAAGGTGCATACCGGCATTGGCTGGCGCGAAATTTTCAGGAACCTGATCTTGTTCAGGCGCCCGGTACTCGGTGCGAGTTCGGAATGGAAGGCGATCCGGCGCCTCGAGGAGATTGGTGTCCCGACCACGAAACTGGCCGCATACGGGCAGAAGGGTTGGAACCCGGCATGGCGCCGGTCTTTCGTGGTGACCGATGAACTGACCGGTACAGTGAGCCTGGAGCAACTCTGCCTCAGACAGCACGGGATGCAGGCAAGCGCAGAGCAGCTGAAGCGCAAGCGGCAGCTTGTTCATGAAGTAGCTGCGATGACCAGGCAATTACACAACAACGGCATCAATCACCGGGATTGCTATCTCTGCCATTTCCTGGTGAAAGAGGAAGGTGAGGTAATGACCGGGGTGCAGTTGCCGCAACTCTACCTGATCGACCTGCACCGGGCGCAGATTCGCGACAGGACGCCGATCCGCTGGCGGATCAAGGATCTTGCGGGTCTGTTGTATTCGGCTATGGATGCCGGGCTGACAAGGCGCGATCTGCTGCGCTTTGTTCGCGAGTACGGAGACCAGCCGCTGCGGACCTCGATTGAACGGGACGCCCGGTTCTGGCGCAGGGTGGAGATCAGGGCCGGGAGGGATCGCCGGCGTTCCCGGTGCCGGCGGTGGAAGAAATACCGAAACAGGATTTTTCAAAACGATCAGGAGTTTGTCCGCCGGAATGATCCTGGCTGGCTTAGCGTCTCCCTGCGTGACCGGGAGTCTCCCGCCTTCACTGGATTGCTTGCCGATCCGGACAGCAGCCTGGGTTTGCCCGGGAGCCGCTTGTTGAAAGAGGGAGACACGACCACAGTCTGGCGTACCGTGGTGGACGGCCGACCGGTCGTGATCAAGCGCTATAATCTCAAGGGCCGGTTCCATCGGCTTCGACGTGCGCTGAGCCGGAGTCGGGCCGCCACTTCCTGGATCAACGCGCACCGGTTGCTGTTTCACGGGATGACTACAGCGCCTCCCCTGGCCATGGTGGAGGAACGTATGGGTCCGGTGCGTGGTCGCGCCTGGTTCATCAGTGACTATGTTGCCGGAGAGACTGCCTTGCAGCACATGACGCGATACCCCTCGGGCGATGGCGCAGAATCCAGTGCCAGGGCGCTGGCGGAGATGTTTCGGCGACTTGCCGAATGCCGCATCAGTCACGGGGACATGAAGGGTTCGAATATTATCCTGTCCGGGGAGGGGCCGGTGCTGATCGATCTGGATGCCATGGTGGGACACAGGACACAGGTCCGTTTCCTGCGTCGCCAGCAAAGGGATCTCCGGCGCTTCATGAAAAACTGGCGCAATCTGCCATACGTGGAAAACCTGATTCGGGCCGGCATGTCAGGCGCCGGTTTGCCTGTAGAAGATTCCTGAGCGCGGCTGACGGCTTCTGGTCTCTCTGCCGGTTAGCCCGGTTTCAGGTTTGCCTCGCGTTGCTTGCGCCGGATCCGTCGGGGCTTTTCCGGGTAGGGTGCCGTTTCGTTATCCGGACGAGTCTTGAAGCGCCGGTGAGCCCAGTTGTATTGTTCGGGTGAGATGCGGATCCAGCTCTCCAGCATCCGGTTAAAACGCAGCGCATCTTCGGTGGGCGATTTACCGGGATAGTCTTTCCAGGCCGGATGAATGGTGAGCCGGTATGAGCTGTTATCCGGAGACCGCTGGATGGCAAGGGGAAGAACGGCCGCGCCGGTCAGTCTGGCAAGGCGCGTGGTGGTGGTCAGCGTGGCGGCCATCTTGCCAAAAAAAGGGACAAAGACACTGTGACGTTCGCCCTGATCCTGGTCCGGTGCATACCAGAGAACCTGGTTGTCACGAAGCGCCCTGATCATGCCACGCATGTCATGGCGATGAATCAATGCAGGGCAATGACGCCGGCGAATCCTCTGCATCAGGGAATCGAACAGGGGGTTTCTGAATTCCTGGTAGGTAAAACAGACGGGCAGGTGCTGTGTCAGCAGGCGTCCGCAAAAGTCGGGTGAGTTGAAGTGCCCGCTCAGCAGGATGGCGCCACGACCCTTTCGCAGGCCTGCTTCCAGATGCTCGAGGCCCTGAATCGAGCCCAGTTCCCGAACCTTTCCTGCTGGAGCCCACGCGGCGGTGGCTGTCTCGAGCAGGCTGATTCCCAGTGACTCGAAGTTTTTCCCGAGCAGGTCTGCACGCTGCTTCGGTGCCTGTGCAGAAAAACAGATCTCCAGGTTGCGCTGGACGATACTCCGCCGGTAGGGGTTGATCCATCGCAGCATGCGGCCGGTAATGCGTCCTGCGGGCACAAGAAACCGCTGGGGCAGCCGTGCTGACAGCCACAGAGACCCGAACAGGAGCCACGTAGGCCAGTAACGGGGCAGCAGGTAGGATGCCGATGATGCGGGTCTGGGCGCAGCCATGATTCTGCTGCTGGATGATAACGTGTTGACCGGCAGGGGTACACAGGGACCTGTCCGCTACCGCTGGGTTCTTGCGTGAATATGAAGTATTATTCTCCGGTTGATTCCATGGCTGTACCGGGGAGGGCGGACAGGCGTGGGATTCAGGCTCTTTTGTAAAGGACTGATCGCAAGGATATCAATCAATCATGTCCCGGGTCTTCCACGGCACAATCAGGCAGACAGGCACAAGCATAGCCGAGCGTACATCGACGGTTGTGGCCTTCCCGGATCCGCCTCGCGTGATCTGGCGACTGAGTGATGGCAAACCGGGCCATGACAACCAGAGTCAGGGGCTGATCGATGCATTGGGCAGGCGCTGCAGGATAGATGTCTACGACATACCGGTCCCGGGCGGGATACGGGCCTGGACGCACTGGTTATCGGGACGATTCCCGGATGATCGTCTGTTGCCGGATCCCTGGCTTATCGTGGGTGCCGGTCATTCTACACACCTCCCCATGCTGGTTGCCCGCCGGGCGCGCGGTGGTCGTGCCGTGGTGCTGATGAAGCCTGATTTACCCAACAGTCTTTTCGATCTGTGCATCATTCCGGAACACGACCGCCCGCTGCCGGCAGACAATATCCTGGTCACCAGGGGAGGGCTGAATCGTATCCGGCCGGTCACAAATGCCAGACCGGATCAGGGTATGTTCCTGATAGGCGGGCCATCTCGGCATTATTTATGGAACCATGAGGAGATCGCCTGTCAGGTTGAGGCCGTGTTGCAGCACTCGCCAATCTATCGATGGGTGCTCACGACATCACGGCGTACACCGGTGGGTTTTGCCGAGTGGCTGCGGCGCAAGTTCTGGCGGGATCGCGACCGGCTGCATGTGGTGCCCTTTGGCCGTACTTCGGATACCTGGCTGGGAGATCAGTTTGAACAGGCTGCCAATGTCTGGGTGACAGAGGACAGCGTATCCATGATCTATGAGGCCCTGACGGCGCAGGTTCGTATCGGACTCCTGTCCGTACCGCCAAGGCGATACAGCCGGGTTGTCAGGGGGGTGGAGGGGCTTGTGGACGAGTGTCAGGTGACGCGTTTCGATGACTGGTACAGCGGGCATACCCTGGAACTGCCCGGTGAAAAGTTCAATTATGCGGAGTCCTGCGCGGAGTGGATTCACAGGCAATGGGGCCCCGGTGTCTGAACACCGGGTATCGGGGTACGGGGGTGTATTCACACCCCGGTATCACACTACTGCCCCCGTTACCCGGAAACCAGTTTACGCATCAGCCTGTCTCCAAATTCATAAACCAGTAATCCGGCCAGGATGATGGCCGTGCCTCCCCAGATCTGCGGTAACAGGGTCTCGTCATTGAGCCGGTTACCCAGTATCAGTGCCAGTACGGGTGTTGCCAGGGTTATCAGTGCAACGCGTGTGGCCTCCACATGACGCAGTACGTAGAAATAGAGGGCAAAGCCGACTACGGAACCGACCAGCCCCAGATAGATGATTGATAGTATCGCACGTTGTGGTATCTGCACGGGAAACGGTTCCCCGAACAGCAGATAAACGAGCAGATACAGGGGGACTGCCACCAGCAGGCCCCCGGCAGTTACTGCCAGCGAGGGAAGTCCGGCGCCAATCCGTTTTACGGCTATGGCGCTGGCTGAATGAATGATCACGGAGGCCAGTACTCCGGCAACGCCATAACCGGCATCCGGACCCAGTGATTGTCCGCCGCTGAAGATAAATACAAGACCGGCAAGCCCGAGTCCGATTCCGGCCAGGCGTGACGGCGTCAGTCCCTGCTCACCCAGCCACAGCATCGCCATTGCCCCCGTGATAATCGGGGCCGTGCCGAATATCACCGCGATCCAGCCGGAGGGGATGAACCGGGACGACCAGTAGACGGAAAGCATCGCGAGAAAGATGCCTGCACCGGCCGCCAGGTAGGTGTGCAGTGCTTGCCTGTGCCGGGGTATCTCTTTGCGCAGCATTGCGATCACCAGCAGACTGGCGAGCAGACCCAGGACCATGCGCCCGGTCACGCCGAAGAGAAATCCAACCTCCTCGCCACTCCACTGTATGGCCAGTGGTGTGGTCGACCAGATTATGATGACTCCAATATAGGCTGCGGGGATAGACACCTTGACCTCCCTGAATAAGCGCAAAAAATAAAAAAGGCCGCAGGGTGGTACCGTGCGGCCTTCGGGATTTCGGGTTATTATCTGCCTACGAAATGCTGAATCTCCCAAAGGCGCGGCACATACGTACCCCTGCCAGCCATGCATTCAGATGGTGGGTAAAGCTGGATATGCGCAGTAAGGCAGAACTCATCATGCTCCCGAGTCTGGACAAGTCATAAGCCGGTGTCAAGGGATGCGGTAAGATTACCCTCCTATTTACAGGATAGCTGAATGATTCAGGAAAAACGGTTTTCGACCAGTCCGGTTGAAATAATCTCCAGTCTTGTCCAGTACCGTCAGCTGATCTGGAATATGACGCGACGTGATGTGATCGGGCGATACCGGGGTTCCTTTCTGGGGATGGCGTGGTCATTTTTCAATCCCCTGCTGATGCTCGCGGTCTATACCTTCGTCTTCAGCCTGGTATTCAGGGCGCGCTGGGATACAGGCACTGACAGCAGGATGGAATTTGCCCTGGTTCTGTTCATCGGAATGATGACGCACGGGCTGCTGGCTGAATGTGTGAACAGGTCTCCGGGTCTGATTACGAACAACAGTTTTTATGTGAAAAAAATTGTTTTCCCGCTGGAAATTCAGTCATGGATTATCATGTGCTCTGCATTGTTTCATCTTCTCATCAGTCTGTGTGTATGGAGCCTCATCTACATACTGGTCAATCGCACATTCAACTGGACCATTGTTTTCCTGCCGGTTATTTATCTGCCTCTTGTGTTTTTCAGTCTGGGATTCTCCTGGTTTCTTTCTTCGATCGGCGTCTTCCTGCGGGATGTCAGCCAGATTACCGGGGTATTCACAACGATCCTGCTTTTTCTGTCACCGGTCTTTTACCCGATGTCCGCAATACCTGAGCAGTACAGAATGCTGATCTACCTGAATCCGCTGACATTCATCATAGAGCAGGCGAGGGATGTGCTTATGTGGGGTATGTTGCCCGACTGGCCCGGTCTTGCAGTCTCGTTTTCAGGCGGGATTCTGGTCGCGTGGCTGGGATTTGCATGGTTTCAGAAGACAAGGCGGGGGTTTGCCGATGTCCTCTGAGAATCCGGTCGCCCGTGCGGACAAGCCGAGGGACAGGGGTATGGATTATGTGGTTCAATTCTCGGGGGTAAACAAATACTACCAGATCTACGACAAGCCCCATTACCGTCTGTTGCAAGGCCTGCTTGGTGGCAGGAAGCAGTATTTCAGGAAATTCAGGGCACTCCAGGACATCTCGTTCAGGATACGCAAGGGAGAGACCCTGGGAATCATAGGGCGCAATGGGGCAGGCAAATCCACCATTCTGCAGATTCTGTGTGGTACCCTCGCGCCGAGCTCGGGAACCGTAGCCATAAACGGTAAAATCACTGCCCTGCTGGAACTGGGCGCCGGTTTCAATCCGGAGTTCACCGGACGTGAAAACGTGTATATGAATGCGTCGATATTCGGGCTGTCCAACGAGGAAACCGATGCCTGTTTTGATGCGATCGCGGCTTTCGCCGATATCGGCGAATTTATCGATCAGCCCGTAAAGACCTACTCAAGTGGAATGACAGTTCGCCTCGCATTTTCCGTAATTACGCACGTAGGCGCGGATATACTGGTGATCGATGAGGCGCTGGCGGTGGGCGATGTTTACTTTACCCAGAAATGCATGCGATATCTTGAAGACTTCAGGAGGACCGGAACATTGCTGTTCGTGAGCCACGATATGGGTGCCGTTCAGTCTCTTTGCGACTCATGTATATGGATCGACCAGGGCATGATACGTGCAACGGGAAATGTAAAGGATATTACCGAGAGATATCTTGAGTCCTGTTATGATGAGCGCGCTAAGGATTTCGATCGGAGGGCACCGGAAACGGTTTCCGGTGGAGACGACGGGAATCCGGTTGCAGGAAAAAAGAGTCGCATTTGCTCAACACGATCCTGGATAAGGGATTGCAGGATCCATCTCAGCAAGTTCGATCCTCAGTCCCCTGGTTTTGGCGAGGGGGGAGCACGGATTGTAGATGCTGCCTTTGTTGACGCTAACGGTCAGATATTATCCACGCTGACGGGTTCCAGTGATGTGGTGTTTCAGGTCAGGGCAGAGATTTTCGAGCATATGTCCAGTCCAGCGGTCGGTTTTATCGTGAAGAACCGGCACGGGAAAATCGTATATGACCTGAGCACCTACTATCCGCTCGAGGACCAGCATGTGCAGTTCGAGCCGGGCAGTGAAGTCCTGGTGAATTTCAGGTACAAGATGCCGGTTCTGGCGATAGGCGAATATCTGCTATCGGTGGCCATTGCAGAAGGTGGCGCATTCGACCATATCCAGCTTCACTGGTTGCACGACGTTATAATACTGACGGTAACGGATGGACCTTTCATGCAGGGTGATATGTGGGTCCATGATCCGGAGATAGAAGTGATTCTGATCAACCCCTGACGATGATTACACAAAAGCAAACCAGGTACGGACTCTTCGAGTTCCTGTCCCAGGATACCTGTATCGGCAGGTCGCTGGAGCTGTACGGAGAATGGGCGGCAGAAGAAATCGGCTTCCTGCTCGGTCTGGTCGGCACCGGAGATGTGGTTCTCGATATCGGGGCCAATTATGGTGTTCATACCATATCCTTCGCGGGCAGGGTTGGGGACACCGGCAAGGTTCATGCCTTCGAGGCGCAGAGCCGCCTGGCCGGCATACTCGATCATAACTGCACGCATGCCGGTCTGACCGACAGGGTGGAAATTCACAATGTCATCGTGAGCGACAGGGGCGGTTACCAGTCGATGCCTGAAATCGACTATTCGAATCACGACAACTTCGGAAATGTATCATTCGGAGCCGGGTCGGTCATGCAACACATACCGACCGACGAGGCAGTGCAGCAGGTAGAAACGAAAACGATAGACTCGCTGAATCTGGGGAAGTGCGATCTGGTAAAGATAGATGCCGAGGGTATGGAACGACAGGTGATTGCCGGTTCGCTGGAAACCCTGAAGAGCCTGCAACCGATCCTGTTTTTCGAATGCAATGATCTCGAGCAGGGATGGGATTGTATCGAGATGCTGAAACCGGTCGGTGATTATGAATTTTTTATTCATTCCAGTTCCCCGTTTAACCCGGATAACTATAACAAGGTCAGCAAAAATCTGTTTTCAGACTATATGGAGACGCATGTTGTTGCTATATCCCGAAGGCATCCCTGCCGTGAATATGTCAGTCAGAATGCCGCAAGCATTACGGGCCTGAATTTCTTTGTGACCGAGATTCTCTCCCGGCAGCGATCACCGGATCATCCACTCAGCAAGTTGAAGAACGGGATATTCCTCGAGTATGGCACTGTTGTGGAGAACCTGACACAACAGTTATCCGAGACGAACCAGGCACTGGATGCAGCACAGGGGCTCGCGCTGGAGAGGCTTGGCAAGATCAAGGACATGGATTCCCGTATCGCCGAGACCGAGAAGGCCCTGAAAAATGCGCGGGGTCTCGCCATGGAGAGGTTTCGCAAGATCGAGGACATGGATTCCCGTCTCGCCGAGACCGAGGAGGCACTGAAAAATGCGCAGGGGCTGGCCATGGAGAGGCTTGGCAAGATCGAGGACATGGATTCCCGTATCGCCGAGACCGAGGAGGCACTGAGGGATGCGCAGGGGCTGGCCATGGAAAGGCTCCGGGAGATCGGGGAAACCGCCGTCCGTCTTGACAGGACCGACAGGGCGCTCAATGAGGCGCGGGATATGGCCATGGACAGGCTGCAGGAGATTCAGTCGCTCGGTGAGAGGCTGACAAAGTCTGGTGAGGAACTCGTTGTACTCAAGGCACAGCTGGCACAAGCCAATCAGGAACTCGAAAGACTCAATGTGGAACTGGCTCAATCCAATGAACGTGCCGGGAATTTCTATGAGCGTCTCGTTCAGGCAAACGAGGAAATTTCAAGAATCAAACACACCATTCTCTGGCGTTCCGCGAGAAAGCTGCGAATTGTCTGGAAAGATTGACGGTTGGTGCGATGCAGCCGGCCTGTCACTACAGCATCGATGCGAACCTTATCCGTGGCAGGCGGATATTCATCTGCGGCTGGATATTCCACACAACACAAACCATCAATCAGGTAACCGTTGAGCTGACGCTGAAATCCGGCGAGATTGTCTGTCTTTGCCTGGATTACGGTAAGCGACGGGCTGATGTGGCGGCCGGGTTTCCCGACCGGTTACAGGCCGGGGCCTCGGGATTCATATATTACGGATCCTGGACCGGCGGGTCCGCTGAATCTGCACAGATCGTGGCCAGGATGGAAAATGGCGGGGAGGAGAGAGTGCCGGTACCCGCTCCGGGGACTCCGGATGCGGGGAAGGCGGGTAACAACCTTCAGTACGGTGCAGGGGCGGCAGGGACGGGGCTGATCCGGCGAGCCGGCTGGAGTCCGGGTGAACTCTGGAAAAGGGGCAGGCGCTGCCTCGGCATGCTTGTCGCGAACGAAGTGAGCCTGGCAGAGCAACTGCGGCGCATCATCAGTTCCTCGGGAAACGGGGCGGCTGTCCTGATAATCGATCACGATCTGGGAGGTGGTGCAAATCTTTATCGCAACACCAGGATCGATGAATACCGGGGTTCCGGAAAGAATATCCTGTTACTGAATTTCCAGCTTCATACCTTGCAGTTCCGGTTGAGCCTGCAAGGCCCTGATGCAACCGGGACCTACCTTCTGGACAATCTGGACGATCTGTCGATATTGGCAGAAAAAGGGCTGATCCAGGAGGTTTTTTTTAATAACGCAGTCTCCTTCGCCGAACCGCTGCAGATTGCCGATTTACTGCTCTCTCTGGCGAAAAATCACGATATCCCGTTGAAGATCGCTCTGCATGACTATTACACCATTTGTCCCTCTCACTTCCTGATTGATCAGACCGGTAGCTATTGCGGGATACCTTCTGTCGATACCTGCGGGCGCTGTCTGGCAAGTAATGAGGAGGACTTTGTTTTTCTGTGCGACTCGGGAGACATCATTGGGTGGCGCGAAAGGTGGGGGGGCTGTCTCGAACTCGCAGAGGAAGTGATCTGTTTTTCCGCTGCCAGCCGGGATATCCTGCTCAAGGCGTATCCCTGTCTGGACAAGATGCGTCTTCCTGTCATTCCACACAGGGTTCATCTTGCTGATCACCGGAAACCGGATATCAACCTGGACAAGACCTTGCATATTGGCGTGCTCGGCGAAATCGGCGAACACAAGGGGGTTGATATCATCAATCAGTTGGCAAGGGAGATATCGATCCAAGGCCATCAGATCAGGATTTCAATCATTGGTACCATGGAGTGGATCTGCTGTCCGGATATCATTGACGAGACAGGTCCCTATGAACATCATGAAGTAGCTGATCTGATTGACAGGACCGGAGCCAATGTATTCCTTTTCCCGTCAATCTGGCCCGAGACCTTTTCGTTTGTCGCGGAGGAACTGATGGCCCTCGGCGTTCCATTGGTCTGTTTCGACCTGGGTGCACCAGCGGAAAGGGTAGCCGGATACCACCGGGGCAAAGTGCTTGCCTTGGATACGGACTGCCCGACGCTGCTGAAGAATCTGATTGATTTTCATGCTGATATGAGATCCCTGGCTGATGCCGGAGAACAGGCGGCCCTGCATACAGATGGGCTGTGTTGATGGCGCGGGGGTGGATTCGGAACACAAGGGACGGAAAGGGGTATAGCGCCAGGATCCGTGTATAATTTGCCGCGTGAAACATCTGATGACAGCAAACCACCCGGATAGCCTATCGGTAGAACCAGTCCCGCTATTTGCCAGGAAGCCTTGAACAGGCATGAGATTTTATGTTACCCCTTGAAAAACAGTCGCTTAGTGAGCGTGTGCGGGTGCGGATCTGTTTGATTGCGGCAACAAATCGGAGAGTATTCTGATGGGAAGGGTGTATGTATTCTCCAGTGCGGCTTTCAACTATATTCCGAAAGTGCGCATGCTTTTCCAGTCTTTGCGCAAGTATCACCCCGAGTTTCGGTTATGCCTTGCGCTGGCCGACACGCTGCATGAACACCACGATCTTTCCTCCGAACCGATTGATGAAATACTGCCTTTGTCCGAACTGGGCATCCCGCACTGGGAAGGATGGGCCTTTTGTCATGACATAGTCGAATTGTCAACCGCAATCAAGCCGTTTGCCTTGCAGAAACTTCTGTCCCGTCCCGATTGTTCGGGAGTACTCTATCTCGACCCGGACATGGTGGCCTTTTCCAGGCTGGACGAAATCCTGCAGGAAATCGAACGCTCCAGCCTGGTTCTGACACCGCATCAGACTGTTCCGGAGTCGTCTCTCGAAGCAATCATGGACAACGAGATCTGTTCGCTCAAACACGGCATCTACAATCTTGGCTTCATCGGTGTTTCCGCAACGGATGAAGGCAGGCGTTTTGCGGAATGGTGGTCGGATCGGGTCTATCATTTCTGTCGTGCAGACATTCCCAATGGTCTTTTTACGGACCAGCGCTGGATAGATCTGGCACCGGTTTTCTTCAGGGGTGTCACTATCCTGCGCTCTTGCCGCTATAACGTGGCCCCCTGGAATCTGACCACAAGGGAGGTACGTGGCAACCTCGAAGATGGCTTTACCGTCAATGGCGAACCACTGGGACTGTATCACTTTACCGGTTTTGACAGTGGCGCCCATCACACCATGGCAGAGAAAAACTCGTCCGGTAATCCATCCATCATGGAACTGGTAGGATGGTACAAAAAACAGATCAAGCGGCTGTCAAGGGAACCTCTGGCGAGGGTTCCCTGGTCCTACGGCATGTTCGCCAGCGGAAAAAAGATCAGCAGGGCGCAGCGAATCGTCTACCGTGAGCGTGTCGACCTGCAGCAGGCATTCCCGACACCATTCGATGATTCAGGGAAAGAGGGATATCTGAACTGGTGGAATGCGCAGTCCGAGAAGGAATATCCGCAGCTTTACGAGGGGCGTGACGATAGCGAGGCTCTCAAGTCAATCACGAGTTCCCTGTCGCCGGGCTTCCGTGGTACATCAGCAGGAGAAGGCCAATGGGACCCGGACGTAGTGATCAACAGGGGGAGCTTTGTCAAGAATACCTCGAAACGCCTGTGGAACATGTTTCAGCCGAAAAGCAGGCGACGTATGAATTCGGGCTAGCCCGGACTCGGGATGAACCCGTCTCTTTGAGCGGCAACGGCCTGACTGTCCGCGCCCGGCAAATGCAGTCGGGACACCGGATTAGATGGCTTTTTTCAGCAGAAGAACTACCTGCTTTATTGTGAGTACGTCACGGTTGTATATCTCGGTAAGGGAATCCGGTGGATCGATCTGATCACGGGTGATATGTTTCCTCAAAATCTCGAAATTCCTTTTCTCGAATCTTCTTTCCAGTTCAGGTAGCGTTATCCTGTTTAGTGTTTTGAAGGTGGACCAAAGTGATCTGGCTAGCTGATCGCTATCGACTTTTTCAGAAGCTAACAGTTTGTCGTAATAAACATGCAATGGATGGAGTAAATGTCCCCAGGGTTCCCTGACAAACCCGTATAAATGCGACCCCTCTGCCGAGTAGTACAGGGGAGCTATTTGTATGAGTACTATCCCGTCGGGATTCAGTCTTCTGTGCAACAGGTCAATCACATCATCCAGTATGCGTAAATCCACGTGCTCGAAGGCCGACCAGCTGTAGATCAAATCGAAGTTGTCACTGGTATTGTGAAGCTCGCCTGGTTTTACCTGGTGCAATTCCAGATTATCAGGCAGGGAAGATAGCCCCAGTCCTGCTTTCGCTATGGGTAAGCAACGTTCGGGATCGGGCATAACATCAACACCGACGACCCGCAATGGCTGAAACTGCAACGCTACCCCCAGGGCGGTTATGCCTTCACCACATCCAAAATCGAGGATTTTCGCTCCAGTCAGGGTACAGTGTCTTTCGGCCCATTCTGCAATGAATTCAGGAAGGATGATAAATTTCGTGCGTAGTTTTTCATCCTTCATTACGGCATTTGGCCAGGCTGATGTATCGCTATGCATTTGTCGGAAATATCGTATTTGCGTACACCGCATACGCCTTGGTTGGAAACTAAACCGGATACCAGCAAGTTCGGGTCCTCGCAGGCATTCGCGGACGTAGTCGGTCTTGATCTGCTGTTCGTCGGCAGAGTAATCCTGTCCAGACACAGAATGAGGCCGCCCGGAGCGGGCCTGTTTGCAGTCCAGCCGTTCAACATTACCCTGGTCTTTTATCTTGAATCGTGTCCGGAAGTCTCCCCGGATCTTCTCAGCCCGGTCGTGGGTGAGAAATTCCGGTACTATTTGGGAATTATAGGATAGTTATTTGTTTTTCTGATGTTGCGAACTTCCCTCTTGCAGCGATAAACGGGGAGAAGCCAGCCACCGCAGGGATTGGGTCACCGCTGACTGGCATGTGGAGATAAGTATCTGGCGCGTTTGGATAAAGCGATAAATGCCCATCCCGGTATCATTAAGGTAGTGTATAAATGGAGAAATAACCGAGTCGCTGCTATTTGCCTGTACAGCCTATAGTTACGGCTTATGAAGGTATAGACCGGACATGGATTGGTTACCGTTTGAATCAGGTGTAGACAACCTGTAACTTGTTCCAGTATAAGATTTATGGTAAATAATATTCATAGTATATGCTAATAATTACATGTTGGAAGAACTATTCTGGTGATCTGCTGCCTCATTACGAAGAATAATCATTTCCACCATCCAATCAGTATCTGCCTAGGATTCAAGTTATGGCTGCCCTAACAAAATCTTCTATTGTGCCACTCTTGCTTTTTCTGCTATCCGTGGTTCCTGCCTCGTTGCACGCTGCGATCGTGGGCAATCTCAGTGGCTACATCACGACCGATGATGTGGTTCCCATACCCATCTGTACGATGGTGCTGGCCAGTGGCAAGTACATGTTTTCATGTAATCCAAATGGTGAATTCTCCCTGTCAAACCTGACGACGGAGCCGGACGGCACAATCAAGCTTCAGGTGTATGCGGACGGTTTTCAGCCCTATATCGTGAATCTGAGCACGTTCGAGTACCAGAACATCACCATGACGAGGGCCGGTAACTGCCCGACCTACAATCTGCCCTTTCCACCGGCTCCCGCTGATAACCCGGGGTCTGCCGGTGAATGGATAAACATCTATGGCAAGGTCCTGGTCCGCGACACCACGCAACCCGTCTGTGCCATGGTACTGGCAAACGGACAGTACATGTTTTCGTGCTCGGGTACGGGTAGCTACTATCTCAGGGTTCCACTGGATTCCAACGGACAGGTCAAACTCCAGGTCTATGCCGATGGCTTCGCCCCGTACATCCTGGAACTCGATGAGTCCAATCCAGCCAATGACGCGCGGATGACCCGTTCAAGCGAGTGCATGTCTCCCCTGGCGCATACCGAGAGTATGGAAGGGACATGGGAATTACTGCCTGTGATCGGAGGTATACCCAGCGCGCTCAGCGACATATACACACTCCCGCTACCCGCGGTCGAAAGCGCCATCACCCCCGGGGATTATGAAATCTTCGGTACCGACAGAGATGGCACTGCCGATGTCATAGCCGGCTATATCTCGGGTTTGAATGCCTACACCATCTACGACGAAGGCGCTGGTCTGATCGACAAGTTCTACGTGTTCTATTACACCGGCACGGACACACTGGAAGGTTGTTATTATCAGCTGGCGCAGGGTTCGACGAATCTTGGTATCTGTCACCCAATGGATGGGTGGAGGATCCTTCCGGTTACCACCCAGTCCCTGAGCATCAGCGCTTCCGGGCAAGGATTTCTGACCCCGGAGCAAGAGGAGTTGATCCGGCTTGAAGAGGTACAGACGTCCGCTGCGACTGCCGTTTCCGCTAATACCGGTGGCAAGGAAGTGGAGGCGCTGAACCGGCTCAGAGAGGCGCTACGGTCCCATAACGGGGAGTAGCCGCGTAGCTAAAGTATCAAGTATTCACGGCGACCTTCGGGTCGCCGTACTTTTCCCGGCAGGCCGGTATGAATCCGGCAACTAAAACCGGGATTCAGCGGGGCCCCTGTTCCACGGGCTGACGCAAGCGGTGCAGGGATTTGCCGCAGTTGCCTGCCTCCCCTTCAGATTGACCTCTGCCCGCCGATATTGTTGATGATACGTCTTCTTATAGAGAAACTCCTATGTGTAAACGTTCCTGCACAGTCTTGTTGTTTTGCTGCGCGTTATCCGGTCAGGGTACGTCCCTTGCGCAAGTTCCCTATCCAGAACCGGATCCCCCCAGAGAGTTTCTACCCGCCACGGATTCCATGGTCACTCCGCAGGCCCTGCTCCCGGCCGCTGCACCCACGATTGAGTGGACCTATCACAGATCGGCGGATATGCAGCACCCGAACGGCGAGGAGCAGGAACAGGTATGGCTGATAAACCGGGCCCGGCAGGATCCGACGGCGGAAGGGATCTGGCTCGCCACGGAGACGGACCGCGATGTCGCCTTTGCGCGCGACTGGTTTGGTGTCGATCTGAACAAGCTCATGTCCGAATTCGCCGCCATTGCTCCGAAACCGCCCGCGGCCTTCGATTCGCGTCTCTACGAGGCAGCAAAGTTGCACTCTGATGATCTGATTGCCCGGGATGCACAGGATCACAATAACCAGTTCAGCCGGATCAGTGCAGCCGGTTTCAACTATCGTTCCGCCAGGGGGAATGTATTTTCCTATGCCGCAAATTCGCTGAACGCGCATGCCGGATTCAATATCGACTGGGGTAATACAGCGGACGGCATGCAGACGGGACGGGGGCATCGCAAGGCGATTATGTCTATCGACGGGGACTTCACCAATGTCGGTCTTGCCTCGGTAGTGGAGACCAGTGTTTTAACCAGTGTCGGGGAGCGGGTCGTTACACAGAACTTCGCAGAAGCCCGGGCAAACGGTGTCGATCACTTCAACCGTTTTATCGTGGGAACGGTATGGGAAGACATCAACAGCAATGGTCGTTACGATGCCGGTGAAGGATATCCGGGTGTCATGGTCGAACCGGACAAGGGAACGTACTATGCGGTGACCTCGGCGGGAGGGGGGTATGCCATACCGATCGAAACAGCAGATACCTATCAGGTCACGTTCTCGGGGGGAGGTATCGGCCAGGCCGACTCCAGGGACATAGCGGTAGGTGCAGAGAGCGTATTGCTGGACTATGAAGTGGGCACTCAGCCTCCACCCGGTACGGTTGATCTCGACGGCTTTATCGAAAATCTTGCCGGAACCCCTCTCTGCACCATGGTTCTGGCCAGTGGACAATATATGTTTTCCTGTAATCCGGATGGCGAATTCTCGTTGACCAACCTGCCGACGGAACCGGATGGCACCATCAAGCTGCAGGTGTATGCGGATGGATTCAGGCCCCATGTCGCTACGCTGAATTCATATCCCTATCAATCCATCACCATGGTGCCATCGGGAAACTGTCCGGATTACAATTCGCACCCGGCACCCGGCGTTTATCCCGATTCAGCGGGGAACTGGATCGATATCTCCGGGCAGGTGCGGCTTCAGGATACCGCTACACCCGTCTGTGCCATGACCCTTGCGAACGGTCAATACATGTTCTCCTGTGACGGAAGCGGCAGCTACAACCTCAGGGTGCCGCTGGACGCAAACGGACAGGTCAAGCTGCAGGTGTATGCAGATGGTTTTGCCCCCTACGTCCTCTTGTTCGATGAGTACAATACCAGTAACACGGTAAGGCTTGCTCGCGACAGTGAGTGCCAGTGACCGTGCTTGTCTGAACAAAAGGACTTCCG
>JARFQV010000334.1 GCA_029287615.1 Pseudomonadota bacterium
GGGCAGAGAGAGATATGAAGTTTGCAATACGTTTCATGGTTTTAACGATTTTGCTGCTAGGGGGGGGGGCAGGCGCTTTCCGTTGATTTTTCTGCTGAAGTAGTCCAGAGTGCCCCGGATAAGGCTCCACAAATATCCCGCTTGTATATGGGAGAGGGGCGTATGCGGACCGAGTATGAGATGAATGGTCAGCCGATTGTGCAGATCGTGGACACCAATCAGCAGACAATGATCATGTTGTTTCCCGAACAACGGGCCTATATGCAGCAATCGGCTGCAGCAGGTAGCATGCCGAGGCCGTCCGGGGATACTGGCGCTGGTGCTGATCCATGTGCCGGAATGCCGGGTATGACCTGTAAAAAACTGGCTACTGAAGACGTAAATGGACGTCCGGCTGAAAAATGGGAAATCACACAGAGTCAAGACGACCAGGATATGAAGCTGCTGAGCTGGATCGATGCTGAGCATCGGTTTCCGGTACGCCAGATTATGCCCGATGGCACTATTATGGAACTGAAAAATACCGGAGGCGATACCATAGGTGGCAGGGCTACCGAGAAGTGGGAGATGACAGCATCCAGCCCGGATGGCAAGAAGATTCAGGCATCACAATGGTATGATACCCAACTGGGAATGGTCATTCGTGAAGTGCACGAGGGTGGTTTTTCCCGCGAATTCCGAAATGTCAAAGTTGGTTCGCAACCTGCTGATTTGTTTTCGATTCCCCCAGGCTATAAGATGATGTCCATGCCGGCACAGGGAGAGGAAATGCCAGGCGACGCGCGCTGATACTGGCACCCGCCCGGCGTCGATGAACCTGTACTGCGTAACAACCTGTTGCTATGGCATAATATAGCCGTATCAGCCATGTTGACTCACCAGAGAATATCCCGGCAAGTCATCCTGTTGCGTGCATGGCGATTGGAGATTACCCGTGTCACTGTTTTCCTGCCGGCATCTGGTCTGATTGTCGAATCGGTCACCCGCTAAAGTGGCCATTCTGATAAAATTCTGATAGTCACCCGTACCATGTATAGATATTCTTGCAAAACAGATGATTGTCCACCGACTCACCATTTTTGACCAGCTACAGTCCCCCCGATCAGGGGTTCTGCGCGAGACAGTCATCAATACCCGTAAACTGGCGCGGAACGGGAGGGTGGTTTGATCAGAACTTGTAGGGGGGAATATCTGTGATTACTGTAATTGCCAATCTCAAGGGTGGTTCTGGTAAGAGCACCATCGCCTTTAATCTTGCCGTATGGCTTGCGTCTCACGGCGAAAAGGTAGTGGGTTATGATCTTGATCCACAGTGTACCTTGAGTGATTTGGCCGAACTCCGAAAGGAGGAAGAGGTTAAACCGGAACTACATATACATTCCGTACGCGCCGTACTGCAGGAGCAGTTGCAGGCCCACCCGGGCGAGGTGCTGGTCGATGTGGGTGCCGCGAACATGGCGGCCATGAAAGAGGCGTTGGGGGCTGCAGACCGTGTGCTTATACCGGTACCGCCAAGTCAGGCGGACGTATGGGCTACACAGCGCTTCCTACACATCATAAAACGTGATATTAAAGCCAATCCCAACGGTACAGAGTTGCTGGCATTCGTCAATCGTGCTGATACCAATGAGTCCATCCCCGAGACGGGCGAGACTGAAGAGGCTTTGGGTATGCTTCCCGGCATTCAGGTATTGCCCAACCGGATCAAGCTTCGTACCGGTTTCCGGCGTTCGCTGAGCGAGGGCCAGACGGTTTTTGAGATGTGGCCCAATAGCAAGGCAGCCAAGGAATTCCATGTCTTTGCCAGTGCCTTGTATCCCGAACTCAACAGAATACGTGCCGTAAACTGATTTCTCAGGAGCGATAGAGATGAATCTTTTGGCCCGAATAGTAAGTCACGGGTTTTCGATGGCTGTGGTGTTTATGGTGGCAGTGGTATTTATGTACCGGGGTGAACTCTTCCCTGAGTGGCTGCCTGAAGAGTCGGGTCTCGTGCAATCGGTCGCCACGCCCGGTATGCAGGCTGGAGCGGATAACGAAGACGGCACCGATGTTTCCGGCAGGAAGACAGAAACAGCCGAAAGTATGCGGGGCGGAGTAGATAGTCGGGGTATGCCGCCACCGCAGGTAGTGGCAGTCGAGGCGAGTAATGTCCCTGAAGGGGAAACGCTCAGTGATAGCCCTCCGCAGGATCAGCTTGCCATTCCCGAGACGAGCCGGGAGGTGCCCGGGGACGAAGTCGATATGGAAGCCGGCGGGGTATCCGCTCAGGGTCTGGCTGATACAGGCGAGCTGGACGATACGGTTAGCGAACTTCCCGAACCATCCACCGATGCCAGGGTGGATACGGCAGGAGATGAAGAAACAGCTACTACCAGCATCCCATCGGTGGAAGCGGCTGCAGATGAAGCCGCTGAGACAGTTACACCTGAGCCTGAATCTCCTGCCACTCCCGGATCCGAGGGACAATCAGCAGGGATACCGACTGTTGCCGGACGGGAAGAAGGGAATGCTGCAGAGGCTGAAATGAATACCACTCCCTCTGCTTCCGCATTGCAGGATCCGGCAATCGGAACTTCGCCCGAGGGGGGGGCAGGCAAGGCTACCTCCCCGGAGGAAGCCTCTGGTAAGCCCTCCTCAACTGAGCAGGTTTTGCCTGAGCAACAACTTGCCAGCGCATCTTCTCCGGGGATGAGCGAGGGCAGCGTTAGCGAGGGTATGGATGATGAATCCCTTCAGCTCCTTGCTGCCGCCAGAGAGGCATTCTGGTTGCGTGATTATGAAACTGCGGAAAGGAATTACAGGGAATTAACAAGACTCCAACCCGATAATCCGGATGCCTACGGGGAGCTGGGCAATATCTATTTTTCGCAGGGAAAATGGGATGAGGCAGGCGTCGCCTATTATGAGGCGGCCATCCGGATGGTAGAAGGCAAGCGGTTGGATGATGCCAGAAATCTGTTAAACATCATTCGCGGTCTTGATGCTGAAAAAGGCGCCGAGCTGGAACAGTATATATTATCAAGTGCCGGGCAATCCTCTTGAACCGCAGTTCTCACCACCAGGCGTGATGATCGCGCAAGGCTCTGGATTGACGCACCATATCATGGGGCGCCCAGGGATCGGCACAGGATTGCTAACGGGCTTTTGTCACAATCGCTTTCTGAGGAAGCAAGACACGGATCAATTCCCCGGTAAATGACATTCGATTCACTGAAAAAGGAAGCTACATGATCAAATTTATCTGGAATCTGCTGGCCTTGATAGGCTTGCTGATAGTGGCAGCAATTATTGCCGGGTATGTACGCTATGGCGAGCACATGCCCAATATACTGGACCTGGCAAACCTCCGTGATTTCGATAAGGAGGCGGGAATTGTCTATCTGGATATGTCCAGGACGCTACTGGAAACCGGTAATGCAGCTGAAGCCACTGTATGGAAAGTACCAGTCGATGACGGCATCTCTACCGATGAAGTCGATGAAATCATGAAGTTTGTTGCCAATGAGCGCAATATCAAGAATGTGGGTGAATTACCGCTTTCAGAACAGATCACCGCCATGACGGGGGAAAAATTTCCTTTTCTCAAGATCTATATGTTTTGTAATCCGTTGACTGCGGGTGAAATGTTCGAATACAGCATGGCATTTTCCGCTTACCTCCCCTGCCGCATATCACTAATTGAAGACAATGACGGCAAACTCTGGCTGTATACACTGAATATGGATATGATGATACATGGTGGATATGAACTGCCGACCGATCTCAAGGCCGAGGCCCTTGAGGTCAAGGATATCATGCTGGATATTATGAACCGGGGTGCAACAGGCGAATTCTAGAACAGCAATCGATTATTCTCCCACTGGTTGATGGACCACTCTTAACGGATTAGACGAGGTGATGGTAGATGACCGGCATCAGCGAAACTGAAACAGGTGTGAGGGGGCGTGTACCGCAGGACTTTGGAAATAACGATGGTGCTGAGAATATGGTGGCGTGCATGGACAAGTTCGCACGCTCGTTCGAAGCCAGTGCCAGGAGGTGGGAACTGGTCGTGTATCCGTCCCTGCTGGCCTTCATCGTGCTGGCCTCCTACGGATTTTTCCTGATCTATACCCTGTCGAAGGACGTCGGGCGTGTTGCCGATCAGATGGATCGAATGGTCTTCAGCATCGAACGTGTTTCAGGGAACATGAATGCGATGACAGGTACCATGCACGCAATTGCTGCCGATATCAATACGGAGGCTGATATCATGCATGACATGGCGAGTTCCATGACCGACATGAATATTTCCATGCGTTCCATGACCGTTCCGGTGCACCATATGCGCGATGACATGTCCCGTATGAGACACAATGTGCGGAACATGACAGGACCCATGAACATGGTCAGCAAAATTTTTCCGTTTTAAGCTGGATATTTCATAAACCGGGAAAGGATGGCAGATGAGTATGAGGGCCGGATATTCAATTATTCATTCGCACAATAAAAAGCAGATGGAATAATGGCAAAGTCAGGCAAGGCGATTCGAGAACGGTTACACAGTCTCGAGCAACATCTCAAGCAGGAAAATCCTGTTCTCGTTACCGCAGTTCAGAGTTTTCGTACCCTTGACCAGGTAGGATATTCAACCGGCTTGCTTGATCATGAGGAATCATTCGCCACCCAGATTCCCTGGTGGCCGATGATATCCGTACTCGGCACATTCTCAGCCGGCAAGTCGACGTTTATCAATCACTACCTGAATCACAGCCTGCAATCGACAGGTAATCAGGCTGTCGATGACAAGTTTACAGTCATCTGTTACAGCCGGGAGCCTGATGCACGATCACTGCCGGGTATTGCACTCGATGCCGACCCCCGGTTTCCCTTTTACCAGATCAGTACCGAACTGGAGAAGGTTGCAAAAGGGGAAGGAGGGCGTATTGATGCCTACCTGCAGTTGAAAACATGTCCGTGTGAGCACTTGCGCGGCATGATCATTATTGACTCCCCCGGCTTTGATGCAGACTCACAGCGTAACGCCACGCTCAGGCTGACTGATCACATCATCAGCCTGTCTGATCTGGTGCTGGTATTTTTCGATGCCCGACATCCCGAACCGGGAGCCATGCGTGACACCCTGAAGCATCTGGTCAGCGACACAATCCACCGTTCGGATTCCAGCAAGTTCGCCTATATCCTGAACCAGATGGATACCACGGCAAGAGAGGACAATCCGGAAGATGTCATCGGCGCCTGGCAAAGGGCATTGGCGCAGGAGGGTCTGACGGCTGGCCGGTTTTATTCAATCTATAATCCGGAAGTTGCGGTCCCTATTGATGATGAGGCGCGACGTCAGCGATATGAGACCAAGCGTGATCATGATCTCGATGAAATCCATGAACGGATTCGCCAGGTCAGTGTGGAACGGGCCTATCGGATTGTTGGTTCGCTCGAGAAGACCGCTATCCATATACAGGACAAGGTGATACCCAGGTTACGGGAGTACAAGAGATCCTGGCGGAAATTTGTGCTTTGGTCAGATGCCGTGCTTTATTCGTTAGTAGCGGCAATAGTGATCACCGGCATGGTAGCAACAGGACTCTGGGACATCGTCCTTGCCTCACCGGTATGGTCTTTTATAGCTGCGGTCCTGGTGGTTGTAGTATTCGCATTTTTGCATTTCCGCAGTCGTCGGTTTGGCGCCAGACACATCGTTAAAAAAATCAGGAAAGAGTTTCCACCTGGCCCGGAACAAAATCGCATGACAAGGGCCTTTGTCAAGAATACCCATGCCTGGCACAGTATCCTCAGCCAGGAACCCGTGGGATGGGGGCATATAAGCAGGAAACGTCTTCAGAATGTACGGACAGATACAAATCGTTATATTCAGCTATTGAATGATAAATTCACCGATCCTTCGGGTGAACTGGGTCAGTTCGAAAACAGAACACCGGTATCTGCCACCCAAGTGAAAGCGGGGTCAGGGGCAGATTCATCATAACCGGATTCTTGCTCACCTGCATTTTTCACTACGGACGAGGTGATCGCCACTGTGTGGTGTGCTGTGAAACCACACCTTCCAATCGTTTCCCCGAGCGGCAAGAAGCCAGGCGGGTTATAGCAGGATCGGATCAGAATGAGAGTATCCGATGAGCGATACCTGTCTGATTGTTGAAAACGTTTCTGCAAATTCGCACAAATATGACCCGGTTTTATCCGACCCAGGTATCAAGATACTGAAGAAACGGCCGGGGGTGTGATTCTGTAAAACGCTGATATATTAGTTGGGAATAACGGTTTTTATTCATCATCTGGTAATTCAGCAGATTTTTTGGTGTTCCTGCTATGTTGAAAGAAGCACAATCCGTATCCCTGTCGACTGCAGAAACCAGGGCATGGGTCGAGAGGCTCGGCAAGGGACGCCAGGAAGCTGAGCAGGCGGTGATTCGTCAGGCCTGTGAACTGGCCGGGAAGGCTCACCACCAGCAGATACGGGCCTCAGGCGAGCCCTATATTCTGCATTCACTCGCGGTAGCGGAAATCCTCCATCATCTGCATCTGGATCATGAAACGCTGGCTGCGGCCATTCTCCATGATGTCCTGGAAGACACGGATGTTACCGTAGCGGATATTGAGACCGCGTTCGGTCCTGCAATCGCACATCTTGTGGATGGCGTCACCAAGATGGACCGTATTGATGAATTTCAATCTGTTGGCTTGTCCGGGTGGCGTGAACATGAACAGGCGGAGAGCCTGCGCAAGATGCTGCTTGCCATGGCCGAGGATGTACGGGTCGTACTCATCAAGCTTGCGGACAGGGTACATAACATGCGCACCCTGAAACACCTTGACAGGAAACGCCAGCAGCGTATTGCGAAGGAGACTCTGGATATTTATGCCCCCCTGGCGAATCGGCTGGGTATCTGGCAGATCAAGTGGGAACTGGAAGATCTATCGCTACGCTACCTGGAGTCGGAGACCTACGCGGAGATTGCGCGTCTCCTTGACGAAAAGCGGATCGACCGGGAAGACTACATCAGGCAGGTGGTCGGTCGGCTGGAAAAAGAGCTGAAGGCGGCGAAGGTAGAGGGGGTGGTGTCCGGCCGACCCAAGCATATCTACAGCATCTGGCGCAAGATGCAGAAAAAGAACCTGGATTTTCACCAAATCTTCGATGTACGCGCCGTGCGTGTGCTGGTCCCCGAGATCAAGGATTGTTATGCAGCGCTGGGAGTGGTTCATGGAATGTGGCGACACATTCCAAACGAGTTCGACGACTACATCGCAAACCCCAAAAAGAATCTCTACCGTTCTCTCCATACCGCTGTCATCGGGCCGGAGGGAAAGACACTGGAGATCCAGATTCGCACGCGTGACATGCACAGGCACGCCGAACTGGGTGTGGCAGCACACTGGCGCTACAAGGAGGGAGGGCGTTTTGATCCCGGTTTCGAGGAAAAGATTTCCTGGATGCGGCAGTTGCTGGAATGGAAAGAGGAAGAATCATCGGCGAGAGACTTTGTCGACCGCTTCAAATCAGAAGCCTTTCACGAAAGGGTGTATGTACTGACTCCACGAGGAGATGTACTTGACCTCCCGATAGGGGCAAGCGTCCTGGATTTCGCCTACTACGTTCACTCCGATATTGGTAATCGTTGTCGTGGGGGAAAGATCGACGGAAACATTGTGCCATTAACCCATGTGCTGAAAAACGGCGATCAGGTAGAGATCCTGACAACCAGGCAGGGCAGTCCCAGTCGTGACTGGCTGAATCCACATCTTGGTTACCTGAATACTCCACGGGCAAGGGCCAAGGTACGTTCCTGGTTCAGGCACCAGGACCATGACAAGAATGTCAGTGCCGGCCGAGCATCACTTGAGCGTGAGCTGCACAGGCTGGGAATCAGTGGGTTGAGCCACGAACATCTTTCAGAGAGGCTCAATCAGCAGGGGAGCGAAAATCTCTATGCGGCTATTGGTCGTGGAGAAATCAATACCGGCCAGCTGGCCGCTGCGGCACACTATCTCGCTTCACCGAATAAAGAGATAGAGGTGGAAATGCCGGTAACAACCCGGCGACGCAAGGTATCCACTCCTGGAGAATTCAGTATACATGGTGTAGGTAACCTGTTGACAAATATGGCACATTGTTGCCGCCCGGTCCCGCGTGACCCGATCATAGGTTATATAACTCGCGGTCGTGGTGTAACCATTCACCGCCGTGACTGCTCAAACATCCTGCGTTTGAAAAATGGTGATCGCGAACGTTTGATCGATGTGGAGTGGGGTGGCCACGTGGATCGGACCTATCCTGTAGACATTCATATAGTGGCCTATGACAGAACCGGTCTGCTACGGGATATTACCGCCCTGCTATCCAATGAGAAAATCAATGTCCTTGCCGTCAATACCACATCAGACAAGAGCGACGGCAAGGCCAGCATGGACCTGACACTGGAAATAACGGATATCAGTCAGTTGAGCAGGGTGCTCTCGCGCCTCAGTGAGGTGCCAAATGTCGCCGAAGTTCAACGCAGGCAATGAAACGGGTGTTACTAGCGGGCTAGCTGCATTTGGCCGTAAAGGTACCCTTGCTGCTGCGAGGCATGTTCCTGTCCTCCAGGAATACCCCTGATCCGGTGATGGTGTCGCCTTCAGCCTGCCAGTTGTCCAGTTTTCCGATGCCGGATCCGGAGAACCAGTGCAACCCGCCCTTGATGTCATCTATTTCCACGTCAGAGCGGCCACCCGTGTTGAAATTCCCGACTATTACCAGTCCATCGCCGTTGGCATCCGCCTTTGGGTCGCCTACCCACATCTGGTTGTCTCCAATGGTGACGAAACCCGTATATCCATCCCGCTTGAGACAGTTGATGGCTGCTTCATACCGATGATCTCCAAGTTCCACGGTCACTACACCGGTAAGTTTGCCGGGTGATTGATTATCTGTCCCATCGGTGACGTCATTTCCATCGTTGCTGCAGGAAGCCAGCAAAACCGATAGCGCGATCATCGCATAAGTGTATTTCATTCTTCAGGTTTCCTGTATTTGTGGTTTATCTGTAATCGGGTTACAGGCGAGTCGTGAAACCTCAATATTACATGAAACGGGCTGCAGGCACTGCAAGATGGGCTGGAATGGTGTGTTTTGGGTGAGTATGTCTACTTTATGATCTCCTCAAGTATAATAGGACTATTGATTACAGCAGATTTCAGAGGCCATTGTGTCAAGTCAGAAAAAGGGGGATACCCGCAGCAAAATAACCTGCGCTTATGCCCGCATCAAGACGATGAGGCGGTATGATATTCTGCTGGTGCTCATTGGCGTAGTTCTGCTATCGACGCTACTCGTGTTTATTCCGGGTATACCAGGAGACCAGTCGGGTAACCAGCTACAAAACTTCATATTCTGGGTTGTACTGACCCTGCTGGTCATTTCGCTGGTCTATCTGACCGTTGCCTACCAGCTCAGGAAGAGGAGAATCAGCGAGTGGCGTTTCGGACAGCGATGGATACTGGGTAAATCGATGCATATCATCGGATTGTCATCCGTCTTGATAGAGGATCGTGATCTCATCTCTGATGCGCAGTTGTTCAAGGACAGTTATGCACGTTACCTGAATGCAGGATCTGCGTCTGATGGTGATCCGCCTGATGAGGTCAGGGAAGAGGAATATCAGCCAAGGGTACCGTCTCTGGAAGGAAAGCTGAAAGAACTGGAAATTTTGCAGAATGAACTGCAGAAGCTGACGGTACGATTTGCTCATGTAATGGATCACAAGGCGGTGCGCTGGCTCCGGTATATCGAGGAAATGAATCTTCACACTGTTGGGCAAATCACCAATGACGGTGATTTATCATCTATACAGCCGGTGATCGAATCAATCCTGGAGGAGGCGGAATATCTCGAACAGTACTACTGGAATATTGCCTGTAACCACTTCGAGTCAAGAAGGGACAGGATCCCGGAAAACGGACTGCTTTATGATGAGGCGCCACTGTATATGAAGATTCTGATGGTTGGGGTACCCTCGGATATCAGGGATCTCATAGCAGAAGACAGGGAATATGTTGTATGCCTGATATGGGTCATGATTATTCTGCATCACAGACTCATGAATAATGCAGAAGTCACGGGTATCTACCGCTCTGTTCCCTTCTGGCTATAGCGGATGGATCCGGTAAGGAATTGCTTTTATATCAGGTATAGATGAATGGACCAGCCAGTTGTGAACAAGGAATCAACCGACGCGCCTTTTTATCACCACTGTGCGCATGATCCGGATTGTGCCTATTGTAATGGCTCCATGGAAGGAAAGGACGATGCCCTGGACTGGTCGTTCCTGGACGGAGTGTACTGTATCTCATTGCAGAGTCGCGAGGACCGTGTTGAGAGTGTTTCAGCCGAGTTTCACCGGACAGGTTTATGCCGGCATGTACTGTTTTATCGTCCCATAAAACATCCGAAAAACGGTCTGATCGGTAGCTGGGGCTCGCATCGTGCCGTTGGCCAGCATGCCTTGAGCCAGGGACAGAATTTGACTCTGATACTTGAGGATGATGTGCAATTTTCAGCTAATTTGCGGCCTGCCAGGATAGATGCGATTGCCCGTGCTATTGATAAGCTACCGGCAGACTGGCTGATTTTCTTTCTTGGTCACTGGCCCATCTGGTCGTATTTTGTACGTCCAGATGTGCTCCGTACCGGATCAGCCTGCGCACATGCCTACATAGTGAGCCCGCGGATGCTGCAGTGGCTTCATGATCATCCCTATGGATCACCATGCCTGAAAAAATACAAGATCATTGGCAAGGCAATCGATTCGGCTTATGCCAGGTTACCGGCAACCTATGCAATGTTTCCGATGATTGCCATCCAGAGTGTCAGCGAAAGCGACAACCTGAGGGGAAAACCAAAGAAAAAGAAAAGAAGGAAGAGCGTCATAACCAGGTCGGGAGTTCGTGCTCACATGTTGCGTAAAGGCAAGCACGTCATCAACCAGTCTGGTTATCGTGAGTTTTTGATTTCAAAACTGATGCGACCCAATCAATTTTTTATCGCAGTGTTATCACCTCTTTTCTGGATGCTACAGCGCCTGAAACAACTCGGTGGTTAATTTCAGTCGTTTCCCTGTCCCCTTCCTTCTGATCTTGAGATAACTTTTCACCGTGGGTCAGAACCCATTCGCTCCGAAAGTGTTACCCATGTCCTCGGAATAAAGTGTTACCTATGTGACCGGTAAGCACCGTTGATAACTGGCGTCCCGGAGAGGATTCGAACCTCCGACCTAGCGCTTAGGAGGCGCTTGCTCTATCC
>JARFQV010000341.1 GCA_029287615.1 Pseudomonadota bacterium
TAGGTTACCAGCGAGTCGGGAGGGGCCACCACCCAGGCCTCGCTGCTTGTTGGTAAATACCTAACTCCGGAGCTATTTGTCAGCTCCGGTCTCGGCATCTTCGAGCCGGGGTCGACGCTGCGGATGCGCTACACGCTTAGCAGGCACTGGAAGCTCGGTGGCGAGGCTTCTGCACTGCGTTCGGCGGCGGAGATCTGGTATGTGCTCGTTCGGGGCGCAGTGGGCCGGCGAGTCGCAGTGTCTGCCTGTGGGTGGCGAATTACTACATCACGCGGCAATTGGAGTGTGAAAAAGTCCGTTGCAATGTGATAGCCATGAATAGTGACTGAGTTCTGCGCATTGCGTTAGAGAATTACCGCTAAAAACCGCCGGTGTGTCTCCGGCCAGCGATTGATGAACCCGATTCCGGTTGTAGTATTGCCTGAAGCTTACAAGTTTTCGATCAAGGTCTTGGGTGTTCCAAAAAAACAAGTGGTCAAGGTATTCACGACGAATCGTCCCGATCAATCGTTCAACAAAGGGATGTGATATCGGTGTGTAGGGGGCAGTCTTAATCTCCTCGATCTCAAGAATTCGCAACTTCGCTTGCCATTGGTGATACAGGAATAGCGGATCGTTGTCAGAGCTGAGATACTTCGGAACACCCTTGGCTGAGATAGCTGTGTTGAACATTCGACACAAGGCCACACCATCCACATCACCGGTGTGCACGCCAAAGCCAATGATGCGCCGCGTGAATTGGTCCATGACCACGAGCACCCAGTGGGTCTTGAGCAAAATGGACTCGCACCGAAACAGATCGATACTCCATAGGCTGTCTTTCAGATGGCCGATAAACGTTAGCCAGGAAGGGCCGTGACCGGAATCGGGTCCAGGTTGGTAGTGCTTTTCAAGCACGCGCCTGACCACATCTTTATCGATAGCTACTCCGAATGCTTTGTTGATCTCCTGCGCTATCCGGGGATAGCCAAACCGTATGTTACGCCTTCGCCTAAAGCGCCTACTGTTGGTTCAATTCAACGATGGCTTCTATGAGTTCACGTGATGGACCCTTGGGCCCCGGCTTTCCTTTTCTGCCAGATGAATACAGCAGTCGATACATTCGCTTCTTGAGCATGTCGTGAAATTTCAAAAAGCGTCGAAGGCCTGAGAATGACCGCTGCACGCTGAATGTGGTGTGGGCTGAGAAATAACGACCAAAAGCCGAGCAGCACCCGGTCAATCGCTGTCAGATTGGGTGCACGTCGCCGAGATCGGCTAACGATCAGCAGTTGCTGTTTCATGAGCAGGCTGTCAGCGACGATAGCCCGGGCCCCGCCAGGTCCCAGGAGTTTGGCGAGTGTTGTCAAAAGATGGGCAAGTAACAGCAGAAGGTCCTTCATGGGAGGGTAGAGTAGGGAAGGTTGTCCTCGGGTACAAGGCTATCTAAGTTTCCGTATTCAGGCGATAATTAACAATTCGCCACCGACAGGTTTCAGCTCCTGCGGGGTAAGATCCGGGTCAGCAACAAGGCCAGACTCCGGTTCAAGGCTCGAGTCCGGGAGCTGACGTGCCGGAACAACCCGCTATCAATGTACCAGGTGATCCACGAGCTGAGCATTTATTTGCGCGGCTGGGTTGGCTATTTCGGGATTCAGGAATTCAAATACCTGTTCCGAGACCTCGATGCCTGGATTCGAAGCCGGCTGAGGTCGACGCAGCTAAAGAAATGGAAGAATACCCGGAAGTTCCAAAGGATCATGATCAAGGCGGGTTTTGACCCTCAGCAGGCGCACCGCGTCTGGATCCGGATGAACCGGTGGCAGTCGGTGATGCGGCGGCCGGTGCGGTTTGTGATGAACCTTGATTGGTTCAGGGAGCGTGGATTAGTGTTCCTGCATGACTATACATTGGCTTTCTCCCGGACCTGATGGGTTCGGTTACTGATCGAGGAGCGGTATACCTGGCCGGTACGTACCGTTCTGAAGGGAGGGGGTAGCCTTCGGGCTACCTCCTACCAGATTCATAAACGAATTTTGGTGGTGAAACCTGTTAACTTGCGCCCAAAATTACACGCCCCCGAAAGAAGGGGGCGTCAGGTGCGTTTCTTGGTATCCCGGCTTGTTTTCAGCCGAGCGTCGAACTGCTTTCAGTCCCCGATTTTGCCGGAGAAGAAAAGCGGACCCGCGCCCTGCGGCGGTTGCACGAAGCTGGGATCGGGTTCAGGCACGGGTGCAGGTATTTCCTGATAAGCCCCATCGACCTGTTTTCTCGAATCTACCGTCGTTACACGTCCGACACTGTAGGTCGCTTCAGTCACCGTCCCGATGGAATCCAGATGACGCCGCAGCAGGTGCACGGGATGCACGAACCTGTAGGGTGCGACCCGCTTCACCGGACCTCCGGGAGGAAACGGTGCCGGGGGATTGACCGGGGGTACGACACTGATCGTACTGGTGTAGTCAGTTGCATCGGCCAATTCGAAAAACATATGGTCCGAACCGCCGCCTGTACGGCAGACCTTGTCGATGGCATCCCCGTGTGCATAGCAAGATGCGAAGACGTAGCGCTTGCTGGTATCCAGCGGCGCGCCACCGATGCTGGTCGATACAATCCTGCCGCTGGAACTGCTGAAGGGACGGTGATCCAGATCGATCTGCTGGGTCATGTTGGCAAGCCCCAGGTACCAGCCGCCGCGCTGAAGGAAGGGGTTGCGGTTGAAGACGGCACTGAGGATCTCTTCCAGGCTCGCCACGATGGTCTGCCCCGCAAACTCGCCCACATTCACGGCCGGCCCGACGGGGAACCAGGTGTAGAGGTCGCGCAGCGTGATGTCGGTGTCCGGCAGGACTGCATTGCCGAAGCGGAAGCCGTTGCTCATGGAGATGTCCACCCCGCCGGTGGTGACCGCGTCTGTTTCAATACGGATGGCATCCGCCAGCCAGTTGTTGAGCGTGTCCTCCAGTACGTGGTGCCTGAGCAGCAGGGTATCGGTACGTCCGACGATTTTGTTCAGATCCTCGGTCAGGTAATGACCGCGCTGATCTGGTAAAGATAAACCGGTAATATCTCCACAGCCTGGGTTACAGAATGCGCCCGGCAGGAAGACATGCGGCTTGACCATGCCGTCTTCACCGGCAACGAAGTCCTCCTCCAGCTCCGCGACCAGTTCCGCCATGTCTTCATCCGGAGTCACAAGGTCGTCCACCGCATGGGCCGTCCACTCGAAGTCGATGACCTTGTCGTTGGCGACCTGTACGTCCAGCTGGCCGACATACATGTCGCGATTGGTCTCAACAACGATCGCCGCACCCTGGGCCAGGCGGCTTTTCTCGGCGCCGCTTAAAGGCCCCCCTGGCGTAGTCCTGGTCACGGCGTCCTTGTCGGCCAGCAGTGCGCCCTGAGTGATCTCGTGGGTGTGGGCCGAGTACATGACGTCGATGTCCTCGAAGTTTCGTGCTATCTCGATATTCTGCGACATGCCGAGCTCGGACTGCACCACGATCAGGTCCGCCCCCTTGTCCTTGACCTCCGCGAGGATTTCGGGCAGCTCCTCAACACCCTGCGTGAAACGCAGGCCGATGTTGAACACGTCGGCCTGCTGCGGGACGATGGACGCGGTGATACCGATCACCGCGATCCTGATCCCGCCGCGCTCGAAGATCCTGTAGGCGTCCAGTACTCTTGTGCCTTGAATCGACTCCGGTAATGGAGGCGTGTTGTACAGATTGATGGCTACGGCGGGGAAATCGGCCTTGATGATGCCTTTTGACTCGGAGCAGGTACCGCCGACGTCATTATCGACACAGTCGACATAGCCAGCCATTACGGCGGTCCATGGTGGAATGTTCGGCTTCGGCCCGAAACTGGTGAACCGGTTACGAAACACGGCGGGGCCATAGCCGAAGTCCCAGTTCCCCGGTGTGAACACGTCGATGCCGAAGGCGTTCATCGCCTTGATCATGGCGTCGCCGACCGTGAACAGGGCCTCGGCGCTGCCGTGCGTAAGGTCACCGCAGGACAGCAGCAGGTTGTCGGGATTCTCGGCACGGATGTCGTCGACAACCTTCTTTAATTTGGCCAGGCCGCCGGCCTCGCTTGCATAGTAGAGATCGCCATCGCTGTTACTGAGTTCCGCGGCGTGCGGCACCAGGGTCCCGTGCAGGTCGCCCATCTCGATAAGAGTTACAACATTACTTCCCATATTGGCATATGCCGGCGTTGCCGTCATACAGAAGCCGAACGCGAGGGGCGCCACCAGCTTACAGGTACACTGCAGGACTGTTCGTGTCTTCATGATGAATCCTCAAGGTGCCGGTCAGGGCCACGGCTGCCCATCTTTTGGGTTATTAGAGATATGTGTGGTCTTCGTAATTCAGATTGACATTCAGTTCTGATGAAATGAATGTTTGTTCTTATTGGACTGTTACCCGCGAGTACGACCACTGTATGCAGGCTTCATCTGAAGGCTACATAGTCTAAGACGGCTGTTATATAGGGAAATTACTCATTCAGTAATCCTGTATATAGCGATACCCTAACTATGGATATATTCGATGAGACACAGGTCACCTATCCGATCTCGATATATGCACGGCTAATTCCAGTACTTGCTTGTCCTGCAAGTAAAATTTCTGAATGTCGGTAAGGAGCCAATTCTGCCGTTCACACCCGGCAATCAGTACTGAACAACTCGGACATTAACAGTACTTCTTGTTATTGAAAATTGTGCTCCAATGGCTGTCATCTATTATCGGTCCAGTCGAATCTGATCCATCAATCCCGTACCGGGCGAAGAAATACGTGCCGATGAAATCAACCAATCACTAGAATCAGGGAGCCGTCTGGATCAATTCAAGCAGTAATACCAGGTCAGACGTATCGATGAGCCCATCGGAATTCAAGTCGCCATGCGCCTTGTCCAGGAGAGTCGAAGGTAGTTCTTCCAAGGCGATGCGCATACAGACCAGATAATCAGCTGCATTGATATTGCCATCTGGTGATCCCAGTGGCGCACAGTCGCCATCCGGTTGAGAAGGCACCTCTGAAATCCGCAGGGTATAGTCTCCATTTTCCTTGTGTGCACGCTCGAAACCGAGAAATCCTGTTATCACCATAATTAACCGGCCATCTGCAGGTACGGTGCCACTGATGGCGGAAAGCAAACCGGTCCCCTGTCCGTCCCGAATATTCATGCAGCCTT
>JARFQV010000066.1 GCA_029287615.1 Pseudomonadota bacterium
CAATTGGGATATACACCTGACCGCAGTATCAATTTATAGTTTTCCCTAGAATTCTACCGCAACCGCGGCTATCCATAGATAACCCGGAGAGACTACCATGAGTGAGAAGCAGGATATCATCAAGAAGTTGATGGATATGCAGAAGAAATTCATCGAGTACGAGCATCAGAACGGTGTGAAGCAGGAGGACTATCTTCTCGCACCCGAGGGGCATCCGCTCCATCACTACAAGGACGAGTACCAGAAGCTTGCCAACCAGCTGGTTGACATGGCCCACGAGGAAGTCGGTTCGCATCGTTAACCGCCTTATCCGGGTTCGGATCAAGAGGGGTCGTGCCCGTTACAGGCACGACCTTTTTTATTGGTGATCCGGATCTGGTGAGTAATGCGGGCTAGCCCGCATTACTCACCAGTCGGCGCGGAGATCGCGAAGCAGAATTGTTTTCACAAGGAATTTTCTGACTGAGCGGAATACCAGTGTGTATTTCCGAAGGAAGAAAATCCCTTGTGGGAACAAAGATCAAGCGAGATCGTGTCGATCTGGTGAGTAATGCGGGCTAGTAGCTAGACCTCGGCCCAGATCCGGAACAGGTTGATATACGAGGTATTTACCTGGACTGTGGATGGTTCGCCAGGTGCGTTCTCCAGCAGGTATTCACGCGCCTGATTCAGGTCGTGGAGGAGGGCGCGTTTTTCCGCGTCCCTGATCAGGCTCTGGATCCAGGTAACGGCAACGATACGTTCACCGCTGGTAACCCGGGAAACCCGGTGCACACTGGAGGAAGGGTAGAGCACGGCATCTCCGGCGGGCAGCTTCACCTCGCGTTCACCGAAAGAGGTATTGATCACCAGTTCCCCGCCTTCGTAACTATGCGGGTCGCTCAGAAAAACGGTAACGGAAACATCGGAGCGGTACAGCGTACCGGCACCCATGACCGGGTCATCAACATGATCTCCGTACTCCATGCCTTCCGTGTATCTTGCATAGTAGGGAGTGGCGATGCGCTGCGGTATGGCGGCGCTCCGGTAGAGCGGATTTTGTACCAGGCTGCCCATCACGATATTGTTGAGCTTTGACAGCTCGCCTGCATCGGCAGACAATTCCATGTTGTGCTTGACCTGTTTCGCCATTTTTCCGGCCGACTGACGCCCATCGACAAAGGGATTGCGGGCAATAATCGACAGGGCTGCCTGCAGCTTTTCTTTTGTCAGTACATTCGGGATATGAGTCAGCATGATGAACGTCCAGGCGAGTAAATCTGAAAACGTAACCAAGGGGTACACTGGGTACCTGTCAGCAGGGATACCGGCATGATACTGAATGTTGTGGTAGAGGAACAAACCTTTCCAATCGAGGTTCCGGATGTAGTCATCGATGAAGGCGATTCCTTTTTCAGCAAAATCGATGCGGACATGGACAAGGGTTGGCAGATGAGCCGTGATTGGGTAGACAAGCCGGATACGGTCCAGCGCTGCCAGATCGTCGGAGACAAGATGCTGACCGCAATGCACCAGGATAATCAGAACATGCTGGTTTTACTCGCCGGTTATATCCTGAAGCGGGCACCCGGGATCAAGGCCATTCGCATCGATACGAATGGAGAAATGCTCGAGACCGAACTGGTGATGGAAAAGGACTCCTGAGAAGGCCCTGACCGGGACCGTCCAGGCACAGCCGATGGCCGACATCTTCAGCGTGACAGCGCCGTTACTGGTTCGATATCCCGATGGCAGGAGCAAGGTCATGGCCGAACGGTTCCGGCATGAACGTGGACTACTGTTTTTCGAGTTGTTCTGGGACCAGGCCGAGGGTGACCGGGGTATACACCTGCTGGAAGGGGAGGTGCGCGGTGAGGGACCCTGGAAGGTGGCGGATTGTGTGATCACGGTGCTGGGGTGTCACGGTACGAATCCCGAACAGGCCGAAGCGTTTGCACGCTGGCAATTTCATCTCAGCCAGGACGGAGGGGCCGCCGTTTCCCGCGAGCATATCGATACGCTCGCACGCAGTCATGGAGCCATCATCACCGAACGCTGATCCGCGGCTGATTCAGGGGGTTTTTGACATTTCCACATGGGCTATGCACCCGAAGAGGGTCGGTGCGGGACCCAGTGCGCGGTAGCCGTGTTTTTCATAAAAACCGACGGCGGTTTCCCTGGCATTCAGTATGATCCGTTTGACTCCCTGCGCAACCGCCCTGTTTTCCAGTTCAGCCAGGATCAGGCTGCCGATGCCACTGCCGCGGTATTGTTCATCAACGGCCATATAGCGGATGCAGGCGGAAGATTCAGGTTTGATATGCAGGCGACCCACACCAAGGGTGTCACTGTCATCGACCACCATCAGGTGTGTGGCGTCTGCATCCTGGTCATCCCGCTCGCTACCGCGTGGCTGGTCCCAGGGTGCCCTCAGGATCCGCCAGCGCAAGTCGTAATAACGCCTGAAATCACTGTCTGATGTAGGCTCAACGATCATCATCCTGGCGATGCAGCCGGGCCGGGGGTTCAGGCGAAAACGACCCAGGTGGTTGCGATATACTTCAGCCCCTTTTCCAGGGTTACCCCCCGGTGTTCATGGGTCCAGAAAGGCGGAAACAGCAACAGTTTGCCTGTCTCCGGCCTGATCCTCACGTCCTGGTAGGAAAACTCGGTTTCTCCGCCCGGTCCTTCCACGTCGTTCAGGTACCACACCGCCACGAGCTGACGTTGGCTGAATTCATGGCTGCCCCCATCGATATGCCAGTGATAGTATTCACCGGGAGCGGTCCTTTGCATGGCATAACCGACATCCTTGAAGGGACCCTTGAAA
>JARFQV010000073.1 GCA_029287615.1 Pseudomonadota bacterium
GCGGGCGGCGGCTTCGTGGAGAAATGCGCACCGTCTGGGCATGTATGGCATCGCCACTGCCCGGCCAGTGGCCTTGCTGGAACAGCGCTTCGGACCATTGCGGGGGCGGGCCTGGTATATCTCCGAGCATGTCGATGGTGAGGACGTACTGCGGCTGTGCATGCAGCCAGACATGGATACTGCTGCACTTCAGGCTGCTGCAGAGCCGCTGGTCGAACTGCTGCAACAACTTGCGCAGAGCGGCATCAGCCACGGTGATATGAAGGGGAGCAATTTCATCCTCACCGGAAACGGCCCGGTGATCATTGATCTGGACGCGCTGCAGGAGCATGTCCTGGGCTGGAACTTTCGCCGCTTGCAACACCGTGACATGCAACGCTTCATGCGCAACTGGGAAGACTGTCCCGAGATTGCAGCGTTTTTCAAGTCGTCACTTGTAAGCAGTTGATGTTTGCTGGTGGTGAATGAGAGCTGTTTCCAGCAGAGGGAGGCGAGGGAGTTGCAGATCCTCTGAATGGGAATCCAGGAATCATATTCTGTGCGAGGCTACGTATGAGTTCAAAACTGGCAAAATCAATCCTTAAAAAATTTACCCCATTACTGAAGAACACCTCGTTTTTCATGCAGGGCCAGATGGACATTAGTCCCCGGTCACGCTGGTACAACAGGGACCTGGAGCAGGAGACGGGTGGTTTTTTCCCGAAAGACAGCCGGGAAAATCGGGAAATCTGTGATCTGGAACCATGGGACTGCACGCGGCGGGATATGCTGATCCTGTTGTTGCGAACGATCATAGAGCACGATATTCGCGGAGATATGGCGGAGGTTGGTGTGTACAAGGGCAGTACTGCCCGGCTTATCCACCATTACCTGCCGGAAAGAAGCCTGCACTTGTTTGATACCTTTGAGGGCTTTACCGAGAGAAGCATTGTAGCTGAAAAGAAAAACACGGATTTCTCAACCAAGGGACACAAGTTCTCGGATACTTCCCAGGAAGGGGTGCAGCGCCATGTTGCCCGGAAGAACGAAAATGTTCATTTCTACAAGGGCTACTTCCCGGACACTATTCCACCCGGATTCGATGCATTGAAATTCGCGTTCGTGCACCTGGATGCGGACTTGTTTGAGCCAACGATGGAAGGTTTGAAGTATTTTTACCCCCGTATGAGCACGCATGGTCTGCTGGTGGTTCACGATTACAATGCCTGGAAAGGCGCGAGAAAGGCCGTCGACGAGTTCTTCTCGGACAAGGTCGAGATGCCAGTTCCAATGCCTGACAAAAGTGGTTCGGCATTGATAATAAAGCAATAATACCAGCATCTTGTTGTCTGGAATAAGCTGCATGCGCCGTGCATGAACGTGATTCCCGTCGCTGAAGCTACCAGTCTCAAAGGCAAGTAAATGAACCCGCCATTAAAATCGAGAAGACGCCTGCTTGTCAGTCCCGGGTTGCTGGGGCTTGCCGGTGTTTGTTACTTGCCCGTCTACAAGTACCTGGAAGTCCGCCGAATGCCCCGGGTCTGGGAAGAAAAATGGCATGAAGCACCTGACGCTCAACATGAGTATTTCCCCCTGTCCGGGCTGGTTTCCAGAGATAGAGTATGAGTAATCGAATCTGGGCATATTTAAAGCAGGGAACTGCTCCCAACGGCCTGGGTTGGCTCAATACCCGGCGTGTCGTCATTAATCCCGGCTACCGGGAACTGCTCAAGGCGGCGGGACTCGACACTATTCAGGGGGTACTTGCAAGCAAACTGGGTGACGTTATCAGTAGCGATCCCAAGCAGGAGAAAAATCTTGTCAAGCGCATCGAGATCACCTGCGAAGGCAAACCCCGGGTCTTCTATCTCAAGCTGTACTGGAACCATCAGTATGAAAACATCAGGGTGCGGGCGTTCCGGGGTTCCCTCGTGGGTCGCTCCATGGTCCGCGCCGAATATGAAAATCTGGAAAAGCTTGCCGGGTGGGGGTTTCGGGTTCCCCGGCTGGTTGCCTACGGGGATCATCGTTTCGCCGGAGGTGTCATTCACGCCTTCATAATTACTGAAGAAATTCCCCGGGCAATGGGCGTGGACTATCTTGTCCATGAATGGTTCGGGCAGCAGTCCCGGGCGGTTCGTGAGCAGCAGAAGGCCGAGCTTGTCCGCGCAGTCGCCACGGCCGTCAGGCGGATGCACGATCATGGCTTCGAGCACCATGATCTGTTCCTGCGTAACATGATGGTCTCGGGGCAGGATATGTCGAAACTCTACATGATGGACGCACCCCGCGCCCATTACTGGCCACAGTTCATGATGCGAAAGCGCCGGGCCGTAGACCTGGCATCACTGGATGCAGCCGCAACACAGGTCTTTACCCGTAGCCAGCGCATGCGCTTTATGCACATCTATCTGGGGCGCGACCGGCTAAGCGGCAAGGACAAGCAACTTGTCAGGCAGGTTCTGAAGCGCGCCGAACTCATGCGTGGGCGCCAGATCAAACGTCTGGAACGCAGTATCGCAGTCGATGAGGACGGCAAGCCGGACAGTTTGTCGAACCAGGGCTGTTCTGATTAATTCGTCATGCCGGCGAAGGCCGGCATCCATTTGATTTTTGAAAATGAGCAGCACAGTGACAGTGATGAGAGTTTCCGTGTCTGTCTGGGGGGATGAATTTATTGATATCGCGCAGAAGTTATCATCAGCGAGGGCGATGAATGGTTAATCAGGAAGATACCCTGCTTGTAAAAGCATGGTTAGCTATCAAGCAGGGCCCGTAGTCTGGAAATCAGAGGACGTTTTCCGAGCGTGTTTTTCACGTAAAGCTGATCACCGGCAATATCGTCAACAGTGTCTTTTATCATCGAGAAGTGGTGTGCTGCCATGAATCCTTCAACCTCGTCCTTGAGTGGTTGGTCTGCATACAAGGGTACTGAGTGTACCTCCATCCAGATCATGCTTATGTTATCAATCAGGTCGCCGGCGCCTTTCAGGACGTCGAGTTCAGCTCCCTGGACATCCATGTGAATAAAATCAATGTGATTGATGGCTTGTTCCGCACAAAACTGTTGAAGCCTCAATGTGTCGACTTCAATTGACTCGTTAAACTCGAGCCATTTATGGACCTCGCGTGTTTTTCCTGGCGGGTAAAGAGAGCTGGATTTGTTGCCATAGTCCCAGTCGCTGGTATCTTTTCCGGGTGGAGCGCCGCTTGATATGTGAAACCGGGCTTTTCCGGAGTGGTTGCTTAGCGCATACGGAAAGGCATGAATCCTGTTGCCAAGATTTTTGTCGCGAATCAGGCTCTCGATCCGCCCGAAGTTGCCAGAAAGGGGTTCAAATGCATAGATTGTTGCGTTGGGGAAAAGTCTTGCATATCTGTATGAATCTTCACCTTCACAGCTCCCTATGTCAAAGATAATTAAAGAATCGTTGGGGTAAAAATACTTTAGGAGATCCTTCCTTATCTTGGGCGACTTTTCGAGATGTGTTGTTCTGGTGATCATTAACGAATAATTCGGCAGGGATTCATTAGGTGTATTTTATAAAATCATGACTGAGGTATATTTCGTTGACCGATTATGCCATTTGTGGTGGTCAATAAAAATAGTATTGATAGAGGTATCCGCATAAATCATGTAATTATTTTCAGGCGTGTAATC
>JARFQV010000112.1 GCA_029287615.1 Pseudomonadota bacterium
CCGGCAGGGCCAGCCGGATACCCTCCTCTCCAAATCGCCGCATGATTTCCCGGTTCACCTTTTCATCAAAAGCCATGGCCTTCCAGCGCCTGGGCGGGTGGTACCAGCAGGAGACGAAGATATAGAGCGAATCGGGGTTGAACCCGTCGAAGAAGACGCGCGGCGGCAATTGCTCCTGCATGCCCTCGTGGTCATGGTGGATGTTCTTGATGATTACCACGGCAAAGATCATCAGGCTGCCGAGCAGGCTCTTCAGCGAGTCCTGGGCGGCAAGCGCGATGGCAAGACCACCCACACCGACACCGGCGAGCGCGCCGACCAGAGGCAAACCGATCTGACTCGCGCCGTAGAAGATAATGGTCAGAGCGAGGGTAATGCCAAGGATACGGGCACTCAGTCGGAGGAGCTGCGCGTTGAAACTCTCGTCCTCGATCCTGGGTGAGCGATTACCATCTCTGCCAACAGCAACGAACCCAGCCAGGCGACGCAGATAATCATTCACACGCGATTCACAGACGGCGCGCCGACTCATGCGAAAGACCAGCATGACCAGCAGGGAAGTCACAACTAACAGAATGGCAAAGGCGCCCCATTTCCACATGGCGTGATTGAAAACGACCATCCGCACCCAGCCCGGCAGTCGCTCGATGCTCGACATCGCCACCCACCGGCCGCCATGGATCTGGTGCTACCTGGCGGTATCCTCGATCGGCACAACACGCAGGCAGGGCAGTTCCCGGGTACGCTCGTGAAATTCCTGCACGCGTTCGACTGTCCCGGGGCTGAACAGGAACTCGCCCTTGCGTGTGCCTTCCGTCAATCTTGCGATGGCGATATCGGTATGCGGTATCGTCCATTTTACGGGTCCGTCTGTATCGTCAAATGCCGAGGCGTCAGGGATCACTTCCAGTGCAGGCAGTTCGATCCGGGCCAGTGTTTTCCAGAGCAGCACGGCTGCCTGATGACCAACCTCGACACGGACCGAGGGCGCCACTTCACTGGGATCCAGCGTTCTCAGGATGCGTTCGGCCCTGCTTTCAATATCCATGTAGCCGGCATAATCGGGAGAATCCCGGTATTCGTCCCTGAACAGACGCCATATATCCTTCATTTTAAATGCAAAACTGGTCAAGGTGGCGCGTGGGCTGGAGGTATCCACGGGTTCGAGGACATGCGCGGGACTGGCTATTGCATGGCCGGCGCCCAGCAGCAGAATGGCAATGAGCCGATGCCGGCAAGGGAAGCGGTATATTGATGGGGAAAAGTGGCGCATCCGGAGGATCATGCAATAAACAGTGACGTAATCTGCCTTGTGTTTCTCTGCACACGAGGTCAGGGCAGCGGCCCGGGTATCGAACCCCCTCACACAATATTAATTTGCATAAGGCAGGTCATTTCGTAGAGTCAGAGACACGCAGTGAAACTGCATTAATCACAACATTCAGTTCAAGGGAGAGCATTGTCCATGCTGACACAGGAAATCGCCATGGGTGTAGGCATCATGGTTCTGACCACGCTGATTCATTCCCTATTCATGGTGGGCGGGATACGGCTGGCGGAATGGCGCATATCCCGCTTTGGTGGCGCCAGAGGCCACATAATGAGAGCAGCCCTGGTCTCGGGGCATATTGTCTGGATGTTTCTGGCCATTGTCATCGAGGCCTGGCTCTGGGCCCTGCTCTACCTGTATAAACCGCTGATCACCAGTATTCCCGACCTGGAAACCGCGTTCTATTTCTCGATGGTTACCTATACGACACTTGGCTATGGCGATGTTGTGCTAACCGGCAACTGGCGGACACTGGCATCCATCCAGGCGGCAAACGGGGTGATAATTTTCGGCTGGACGACGGCGTTGATTTTCCTATTCATCCAGCGCATTTACAGTCGCGAAAAGTAGTTTTCCCGACTGAAGATATTTTTATGCGGAACCAGTGCCAATGTCCCACTCAATGCCTTCATCCCTCCAAGGAGATGGCCGATGCACAGGGATGCACAAGTGGTCGCTCTCGTACATCCTGTACTTCGCGACACTCGGACGTCCTGTCCATCGTCGCGGGAGGCAGGAGGTCGGAAGCGGCCGGGATGAGAGGTGAGCATCGATATTGAGCAACTGCCTGGTGCATATGCCCTCACCCTGACTTCTCCCACACGTGGCAGAGGGGATGCGGTCCTGATGGTCGCTGGCGGTATTCATGTTCCAGTTCCATATGGTTTCGTATGCTCGACCTGGACCCAGAGGCTTACACCGACATCCAGGAATATTGATGGGGCAGCAAAGATCCGGATCATCACATCCCGGACGGAAAACCCTGTCCCTTCCAGTGTGCCACCCTGGCATAGTATGACCAGAATTTTCCACTATGCATTGACATGCGCTTGAAACACAATAAGAAGCCTGAGCATTCAGCCCGGGCACGTCTTCCGGCAACAATCCCGGCAAGAGGAACAAGTGACCATGACCCAGCATCTGTGTGATTCCGAATTCCCATGGTGCCCTGCCGATGCAAGGGCCGGTGAATTCTACAAGCTTCGGCTGAAAGACCTCTCACCGACCCAGTTCGCCGTCGGCAAGGCCGAGGTCGCAGTACGCACCGGCCGCATGCGAAAGAAATACGACAAGGATCCGGGCAAGCTGCATGACTACCTGCGCGTTCGTCCGGTACCGATCCTGGTGCGGGGCAGGAAATTCTACCTGGTCGATCATCACCACCTGGTTCGCGCCCTGTATGATGCCCTGCACAAGAAATGCGGCAAGGATATCTGCGTCTATGTCAAGGTACTGGGCAACATGGTCACCCTGGAGGAAACCTACTTCTGGAAAACCATGCACCAGCACAACTGGGTCTACCTGTTTGACCGTGCCGGAGGCGGTCCGCAGCAACCGGCCACCCTCCCCGCTCACGTCAAGGATCTCGATTTCGATCCCTACCGGAGCCTGGCCTGGATTGTCCGTGAACACCACGGTTACGTGAAGAATGATGCGCCGTTCTCAGAGTTCAAATGGGCGAACTTCTTCCGCACCCGCATCCTGCTGGACCAGGATATCCTTGCGGGCAAGCACACCTTCGATGACGTCGCCTTCGAGGTCGATGAGAACGGCAGGCTCGAAGTAACCGATGACGGCCATGAAGTCATCGAGGAAGCCCTGTTCCTGGCTGCAAGCCCTGAAGCGCGCGGACTGCCGGGTTACCGGGGTGGCGGGGCCTGAAGAGCATGGCGCTGACTTGATTGACACGCCGATTTACTCCCTCTCCCCTGCGGGGAGAGGGTTGGGGTGAGGGGAACGTTTGAATCCAGGCGGCTTCATTACTATTCCCCTCATCCTGGCCTTC
>JARFQV010000131.1 GCA_029287615.1 Pseudomonadota bacterium
ACGTATTACAGCCCCAAAGCCTGACCGAATACAGGCGCTTACTGAGCAAGACCGAACATCATGTACTGGCAGGATGCGCCCATTTCCCGTGGGAAGAAAACCCGGAAGATTATTATCGTGTCCTGCTCGGGCTGATGCAAAGCTAACAACCGTTTGCCAGGGTGTTCGGGGCCGGACGACTGCGTGGTCTGCAGGTATTCTGGATGCCATGGACCCCGCCTGTCAGGCAATGGCCTTGCCTGTTGTGGGCTAGGCCTGGTGCTGAAGGTAAGAAAGGCTGGTAGTGTCGAATGTTGCCGGATCCAGACCGAAGGTGTGAAATGCGTCGTGCCGGTCACAGGTATTTCCCTCCATGAGCATCGTCAGCTGGTCGCGCGTGACCGGGAAAAACGCAAACCGATCCAGGACTGCGGCGAGGCCCTTGAGGAGAAGAACCGGTGCCGGAAGTACCCGTTTGGTGGTTCCGGCTGCAGCGGCAATAATCTGTAATATCTCTTTCCATGACAATGCCTCCGGACCGCACAGTGCGAATATGTGTCCTGACGTCTCTGGCATCTCCAGGGCCTGTACAAAGACCGAGGCCACATCCTTGACATGCACGGGTGACATCCGGAACCCTCCGGCATTCACCGGAAACAGACCGTCGTAGAACAGGGGTGCCGGAAGTGGCGAGCGCACGATATCCCGGCAGAGTTGGGTGGCAAACTCCATCCGGCCGCAAGGTTCACCAAACAGCACCGAGGGCCGGAAGACAGTCCAGTCCAGGCCTGTGGTCTTGAGATACTGCTCAGCCATGTACTTGGTGCGCTGGTACCCGGTGCCGTCTGCCTTAACGCCATTCGCACTCATCAGCAGGAAACGGTGCACCCCGGCCTGTTCGGCGGCATCCATGGCGCGCCTTGCGCCCTCGAAATGCAATGCCTCGTAGGTCACGCCCCTGGCCGGAAATTCACGAAGTATACCGATGTTGTATATGACGGCATCCGCTCCGGACAAGGCTGCCCGCACCGAATCCGGATCGGCGATATCTCCATACACCAGCGTGCAATCTTCACGGTGATTTACCTTGTGATTACTTTCCGGACGTACCAGCAGGATCGGGTGATGTCCCTTGCCCAGCAACTCATCGATCAGGTAACCGCCAACAAAACCGGTTCCGCCAAAGACCGTGACTTTCATGCTGTATTCTCCTCTCTCACCGCCGAGGTGCGGTGCGTTGTTAGGCTGCCTGCCGGTGGACCACCGAAGAAACGCGTGAAAACCTGCGCCCGATAATCGAAGATCCGCTCCAGTGTTGGTTCTACATAAAGTGAGTGGATCAGGCCCCTGGCCGGGCCAATCACGGCCAGGGGAAGTGCGTATCGCACCTCATCGTACAGGAGGCTTCCCCCGTCCCGGGATTCAAACCGGTGGGTGTGATGCCAGAAGGAATACGGCCCGGATATCTGTTCATCGACAAAGCACCGGGGTGGCTCGTATCGTGTAATCAGTGTTCGCCAGCGGACTGGCAGTCCCATGATACGAATGGTGTAGTCGATAATGCGACCCTTCTCCATGCCAACCGGAGGCGGCGTCAGGAGCCGGAAGCGGAGGCTCGGTGGAGTGATCAGGGCTAGATTCTCGGGTTGGGCGAAAAACGGGAATATACGCCGCAGTGGTGATGCCACCCATTGTTCCCGCCGCAGGGTGTAGATGCGCATCAGCGTCCTCGGGTCCTGCTACCGGTTGAGCAACCGCCGGTTTCGCAGCGATGGCGGTAGCGCCATGCCGCAAAGTGGTGGTAGAGAAAAACCAGGGTGGGACGCAGACCCGGGATTCTCACCAGTTTTGCCAGCCATCGGTATACCGGCAATTGCTGCCAGATGACCAGAAAGGCATCGATCCCTCGTTGCCAGTTCCCGGTCGTGTCCAGAACATGCAGCTCGGCCATTGCCTCATCCAGGGAGAGGCCATGTGTTGCCAGGATCCCGGGTTCCCCCGGTGCGTCCACCCAGCGCAATCTCTGTTCCCTGTCGATTCGTCGGTAGTGTGCAATTTCCCTTCGACACAACGGGCAACCGCCATCGTAGAAGACCATCGGGCGGGGTGGATCGGTATCAAGTGATGTTTGACGGGTTTGTAGGCTCATGTTACGTCCCCTGGTCAGGTCCTGTGCATGGTATGAAATTGCACGAATTCAGCAGGAAAATAGTCGATAAAAATGCCGCCAAACCAGGCTTGCCTTGTGTTGGGATCTCCGGAATTGCGCACTGCTAAAGATACCGGTCAAGAATGGCGTGTACCTCGACCCTTGCGCGCAGGCGGGCGGCCAGCAGGTACAGCCCGCCCAGTTTTCGGTGCAGGAACACGGCATCCGCAGGCGGCGTGTGCCAGTAACCCTGACTGAAGCTGAGTGCCATCCCGGCGTCGCGTATGCGGACGGCCAGGTCGCTGGTACCAAAGTTATACCGGCCGCGTGTTCGGGCCGGCTCGGTGGCTAACACGAACAGCTCCATGACCGCCGCACGCTGTTGCGGATGGATGCCGCTTTTGAAATAACCGATCTGTCGCGCGCTCTCGGACATCGCGTCGTGGTCTTCTCGCAATGCCGACTCGAGCAGTTGCCGGTAGGCTCCGATAATCCTGGCGGGGTAGCGTCGGGTGGCGCCGAAATCGAGCAGCCCCAGCTGGCGTGTCCCGGGGATATAGAGGAAGTTTGCCAGGTTGGGATCGGTCTGAATCATCCCGAACTCGAACATCTCCCGGAAGAGTAATTCCAGCAGTAAGCCCACAACCCGATCCCGAGTCTCCTGCGGGGCAGTGGTCAGGGATTCGATGGGTTCTCCCTCCAGCAAGTCCATCGCCAGGATGTTTTCCCGGGTGAGACTCTCGTCAACACCGGGCACCAGGAACTCGGGCCTGTCTTCCAGTGCGAGCTCGAAGTGTTGCAGATGCCTTGCCTCCAGCCGGTAATCTGCTTCCTCGTGAAGCTGGCGCTTGGCTTCCTGCAGCAGGGGTTGCAGATCAAGGCCGTCGGGAAGCAGGCGCGAAAGATTCAGTAGCGTTGCGACATTATCCACATCGCTGTCGATGCTCTCGACGATGCCGGGATATTGAATCTTCAAGGCCAGCTGGCGCTCGCCTTGCGTTATGGCCGCATGCACCTGTCCGATGGATGCCGCCGCCATTGGCGTAAATGAAAAGCGCTTGAAGCGATGTTCCCACCCATGGCCGAAAGACTCCTGCATCACCGTGACCACCTCGCTCATTGGCATTGGTCTGGCATCGGCGCGCAGAACGGAAAGCATGGAAGCCAGTTCGGTCGGGAGAATCTCGCCGGTATCCATAGACAGGAGTTGCCCCACCTTCATGGCGGCGCCACGCAGTTCCGACAATTTTTCGGCAACGCGTCTGGCGTTAGCGGGCGTCAACATCAGGTCTGTCGTGCGGGGCAGTTTGCCCCTGGACACCTGACGCACACCCTCTGCGAGCATCCCGCCAGCGACCCTGCCGGCAAGCCCGCCGAGGTGCGCCAGTCGCTCGAATCGGCTGCGAGGTACCGGTGAGGCAGGGA
>JARFQV010000150.1 GCA_029287615.1 Pseudomonadota bacterium
GGAAAACTACAAGAACCTGCTGCGCGCCGGCGGTTCCGACTACCCCTACACGCTGCTGACCAACGCGGGAGTCGACCTGGCCAAGCCGGGCCCGTACCGCGCGGTGGTGGCCAAGATGAACGCCATCATGGACGAGATGGAAGCCATCCTGGCGCGTCAGGAAGCTTCATAGACCAACCATTCATTGAGACCCAGGCGAAGTTTTTTGCCTGGGTTGGCGATATTTAGTTGAAGCATAAACTAAAATAGTTTATGCTTAAATCAAATGACAGCCGGAACCTCGATGGACATTTCTCAACGCAGAACGAAATTGCAGGCCAGGTCCTGGTTTGCGGTCGTGCAAACCTACCAGGAATGTAATCGCAGATATGCCCGGTTACTGAAACCGTTCGGCCTGACCATCACGCAGTTCGACGTTCTGATCGCGATCCATCGCCTCGGAGACCGAGCGACTCCCAATGCAATAGCCGAGGAATTGCTTGTAACGCGCGGCAACATTAGCGGCGTATTGCATCGCCTACAGGACAGTGATTTGATCTCGACCCGAAGGCACGAGGCAGACGGCAGGTCATTTGTTTGTGTGATGACCGCCGAAGGCCAGGCCTTGATGAATCAGGCAAGACACGCGGCGTCCCTGTTCATTGCGGCCCAGTTGTCGCCTTTCGACGAGAAAGCCCTGAGACAAACCGAGAGGCAGATGAACGAAATGCGCGAGCATTTGTTGTCCGTAGATCCGGATGCCATTGCGGCGGAAGTTTTAGCGCTTCATGGCGACGGGCATTCGGAGGGCTCCGGGATATGAATCCGCAGGGGGATAGATTGACGGTACCCGGCCGTTTGGCCTTATTGAAGGAGACCCGAGCAATCGGTGACCTGGTGAGGATGCTCGGGCCACTTACAGCCGCGCAGTTCCGCCGATCCGCCCTGCCACAGAAAAAGCTCATCATTCTGGTCCCGGGATTTGGTTCGGACGATCGATACATGGCGCCCCTGGGGCATTACCTTGGCCGCTGGGGATACCCGGCTGAGGGATGGGGCCTCGGCAAGAACCTTGCGGGTATTGATATTCCACACACGTTGGAGGATCTATCCGGTCATTGGCGTTTTTCCAGGAAGGCGGACTACAGGGGTGAAGCCTCGGTGCCGCTACTGTGTGACCGTCTGTCAGGCCGTGTTCTACGCAGGCATCAGGAGGAGGGTTACCCCGTTACCCTGATCGGCTGGAGCCTCGGGGGCTTCCTGTCGCGGGAGGTTGCTCGCGACCTGCCCGATGTGGTCGAAAGGGTAATCACGCTGGGTTCACCGACCATCGGTGGTCCCAAGTACACAGCGGCAGCGCCCTTTTTCAGAAAACGTGGAATGGACCTGGATTGGATCGAGCGAGAGATCAAAAAGCGGGAAGAACGCCCAATAAGACAGCCTGTCACAGCGATATACAGTAAAAGTGATGCCATCGTCAGCTGGCGCGCCGCGATCGATCATCACAGCCCCAGGGTGGACCATATTGAAGTCGATGCCGCACATCTTGGAATGGGCTTCAGCCCGAGAATCTGGGCGCTGGTGCTGCAGACACTGGCAGGTTGAGACGACGGTCTCTCATTCTGTCGCCTCCCCTCCGGATTGTTGACCGAATATTTTCCAATGTATGATGGTCCAATTGTGTCACAGCGGAGGAGATTTGAGATCATGGCAGCCCGAAGATCAAATGATTGTTGTCTGTGGCGAGAGGCGCTCGTTCTGTTTACAGCGATTCTACTTCTCGTCACATTCTCCGGAGTAGCGGCCGATGATTCCCCCGCTCCGATGCAGAGTCCGATATGGATCCAGGACCCCTGGACGGGTGACTCCGTGCTCGCCATAGTCAATGAGCCTGATTACTCACTTTGGAACGGTGCGCGGATCGAGGATTACGAGCACGCCATCGCGGTCGAAGCACCGCCGCCTTTGGGAATCCTCTCGATCGAATCCGTGAACATTCAGGTCCCGATTTACAACGGCACGGATGAGTTCAACCTGGACCGTGGAGCGGGGCGCATCCGGGGCATGGCCAAAACGGGCGAGGAGGGTAACCTGGGAATCTCCGGTCACCGCGATGGTTTTTTCAGGAGTATCAAAGATATACAGGTGGGTGATGACATCGTGGTTCAGACCACGCATGGTGTCGTGAAATACGCCGTATCGGACATTACCATCGTTCCCAAAGAGGACGAATCCGTGCTGGTGGAAACTGCGGACAAGCGGCTGACCCTGGTTACCTGCTATCCGTTCTACTTCGTAGGGAATGCGCCAAAGCGTTACATCGTGACGGCCATGCCAAAAACGCTGTCGTTGGAATAAGTACCGCGCCGGCTCTGGTGGAACGCCTCGTTGATCAGGAAAATATCAACTGGCTGAGCAGTTTGTCCTTGTCGATGAATATCAGGGTGAGGCCGATGGTATTCGACATACCGTGAACCAGTATCGGTAACCACAGATTTCCCTGTGAACGGATGAAGAGCGCGCCCAGAAGCAGCGCCATCATGCCGGTGCTGATCATGCCGGACGTGTCCTGGTAGCCATGCGCCATGCCGAAAGCAAAAGCGGTCAGGAAGACTGCGGCAGCAGACGCCCACGCCCGATCACCAATGACGTATTGGATTCTTTTCAGCAGGTAGCCCCGGAA
>JARFQV010000163.1 GCA_029287615.1 Pseudomonadota bacterium
AGCTTGTAGTTACCCTGTTTGTCGATGACGATGTTCTCGTTCAGGAAACGGTTTTTGATACCCAGTTTACTGAGCGTCTCGTGGGCCATCTCCGCGCGGATGCCATTGGCGCAGTAAATGATGATCTCCTTGTCTTTTGGCAGTTCGGTCGCGACATCCTCCAGCTTTTCCAGTGGGATATGTCGGGCATCCCGCAGCATTCCGGTAGCGACTTCCTTGTCGGTGCGCACGTCGATGAAATAGACCCCCTCGCGGGATTTCTCCAGTACGGCGAATTCCTCCGGAGCAATCGCGCCGGGCGCAAGTTTTTTCTGGTAGACAATCTCGGTGGCCGCCGGGCCCTCTTCGGTCAGCAGCCCGGCCGACTGCCAGCCGTCAAAGCCCTTGTGAAGCACGGTCGCACCCGAGTAGCCCCAGTCACGTAGCTCCTTGTAAGCCAGCAGGGCCTCCCTGGAGGTATGGCTGTCGGCATAGACCACGATCGGGGCCCGCATGTCGGTCACACCCGGCAGCTCGGCGAGGGTCTTTTCTTCCATGAACCGCTTGGTCATCGCCTGCAGCTCTGCCACCGGCAGTGCGACCGCTCCTTTGATGTGGCTCTTGCTGCTGGCCGCCTTGTCGCGCACGTCCAGAACCACGGTCTGTTCATTCAGGTTTTTCACCAGCCAGCTGGCCTCGGCATGCACCGGCAACTTGTTCTTCTTCCAGCCGGGCAGACCCGCCTGATAGCCCTTGAGGTTTGTGTAGCCGGCCTTTTGCGCCTGTTCCACCGAATTCCCGGTATAGGGACAGGTGGGCCCGCCGCAGTAGAAGACCAGCAGAGCGTCCTTGTCAGCGGGTAGCTGGCTGAGGAAATTGTCATCCTTGGGGTGTGCCGGCCTGGCACTGGGAACATGGGCCTTACCGAATCGCTTCACCGGGCGCGCATCATAGAGGTGATAGGGAGCCTTGCCGGTCATGATCTTCAGCAACTGCTCGGTGTTGATCTCCACGCCGGGAGGCAGTGAGAACACGACCTTCTTGATGCGGGCGGCCGGTTTCCCGGGCTCGCCTTCAGCCTCGATAAGATCCGGCGGGCTGAGTTCATCGATGCCGCTGAAGCCTTCGTATTTGGTGTTGGCATCGGTGCGTATGACGACTTTCTTGTCCTTGACACCTATCTGGACGGTCCCGGCCTGTTTGGAAACGGTCTGGATGCGTCCCTTGACCGTCTCGGCACGTAGGACCTGGCTGAATGCGAGTGAAATACACAGTGAAATCAACAGCAACCGAATATTCATCTTCTTTCCCCCTTGGGATGTTTGTTGTTCAACCTACCGGTTCAGCGGATTATTAGCCTGCAATTTCCAGAGATCGTATCGGGATATGCGAACCCATGCAACGACCGGCGTGCCGTCATGCAGTTGCCAGGGGGCACTGCCCCCCAGCCAGTGCGGTCAGGAAACGATTCAATTGATTTGCCTGCTGATCCATAGCAAGATGGTGCGGGGCTGTATTCTCGGATAACGATGATGGAGGAGTTATGGAACATCCTGAAATCACAGAAGATATGATCTTTCAGTGCTTTGCCGCCGCACAGCAGGATCCGGATCAGAACAAGACCGCCGCATCCTTTGTGGATGTCGAGGAATATGAGAACCAGATCATGTACCCGGAATTCGCCCGCTGGGCGGAGAAGGCCGGACACCGGGACTTGGCCACCCTGTTCCGCAAGGTTGCCGGCGAGGAAAAGCTGCATGCGGTATGGCTGCGCGAACTCTATAGCGACATCGGCGTACCACCACGCGGGGAAGATACGCAGCGGGCCATCGATGCACTGGAAACCATCAAGGCCAACTGCGATAAACTCATTAAGATGAATCCGCAGGGTGTGGTTGAGAAGGCATTAAGCGTGGCGATCCGTGTCGAGGAGCGCGAGTATCTGGACATCTATCCACGTTTCCGTGACCAGGCACTGGCAGAGAATGATGCCGAAACGGCAGCCGTCTATCAGCGGGTGATCGATTCCGAGCAGCAGCATGCCGAGTGGTTCCAGGCTGCCCTGCAAGACTTCCAGTCAACCGCGGCTGCCCAAACTGCCTGATACCGGCGCCCCGGCAACCGGGCAGATGAAGGCGAGAGGGTGGCAGGTATTCAATCCTGCCATTTATCTCGTCTCGATTCTGCCCGGGGCAGGCGTATGGCTGCTTGCCCGCCCGACAGGCGACAATCTGTCAGCCCTGATCCTGGGCACGCTTGCAGTTGTACTGCTACAGCATGCTATCAATCTGCTGAATGATGTCAGTGACTGGCGCCTAGGCGCCGACGTCAAAAAGCGGGATTCCTGGGTCCGTTTCCACAACGAAAATCTGCATATGACCGGTCTGCATGGCTGGAGCAGCTTTCTGGCGGGCGGCCTGCTGGGCCTGGGCGCGCTGGCTCTGACCGGACGCTTCTGGATCCTGGGGTTTGCCCTGCCCATGATCGCCCTGGGATATCTGTACAACGCCGGCAGGCGGCCATTGTCCTATACCCGCCTCGGTGAATGGGTCACCGGCCTGTGTTACGGGCCCGGCGTGGCCGGTTGCCTGTGGTTGCTCACCGGGCAGTCTATCAACACAACCGCTGTACTGGTCATGCTGGCCTTCGCGGGCCTGGCAGTATCGCTGCTGCTTTCACACCAGCCACCTCAGATCGAGACGGACCGGCAGGCAGGTAAACATTCATTTGCCGTCCGCTACGGGGCCAGGCAGACCTACCAGGTCTCCCGGGGTCTGTTTGGCATGTTTCTCCTGACCTACGGCCTGGCTCTGTGGCTGTCCCGGCACACCACCATCACCCTGGCCGTATTTGCGGCGATGGCCATACTCGCCATCTACCAGACCCTCCAGCCTCCCTTGGGCCCGAAACGCATTCTGCTCCCGGCCTCGACAGTCATAGTCACGAGCCTTGCGGTGGTGCTGGTCACGCCATAGCAGCCGTGCCGGCCGGTGTAGACAACGGGACGAATCCGGATCAGAGATCGACGTGCGTGTCATCAAAGCTGGCCAGCATCCTGGCCAGCCCCTGGATAGTGATAACGCCCCTGTAACGGTCCGCGTCAACAACGAAGCTATAGCTGGTATCGTTCTGTTCCATGAGTGCCAGTGCCTTGACGGGAAGGGACTCGGATGCGAGTGAGACATGCGGCCCCTGAACGTAGGGGTCGACGGGATTGTGCATGAGCTGTTTTGCCTTGGCCTCCACATCCTCCATGCAGGACAACTGATTACCCAGAACATTTGCCAGCTCTACCATGTATTCAGGTAGACAGGAGGTTTTAAGGATATTTTTCAGGGTTATCCGCCCGGTAATGCGACCTTCTGCATCACAAAACGGAATGCCCGGAATATTGGCCCGTATACATTCCGAAAACACCACGCTTACCATCGTTCCCGGAATAGCAACCCTGGTGGGAATGAGTATCGATTCGAGGTTCATGTCGATTTACCAGCTGTCAGAATCATGGTTTCGTTAACAGTCAATACAAATAGCGCAGGTAGACATAGACACTGGCGATAACAATTGTCAGCAGCATCATGGGGAACGCCAGTGTCATGAACTTCAGAAAGTTAATCCGATGGCCGGCGCGTTCTGCCAAGCCGGCAACAATCAGGTTGGCGCTCGCCCCCACAAGCGAACCATTACCACCCAGGCAGGCACCCAGCGCCAGTGACCACCACAGCGGCATGATTGCCTCGGCGCCGCCGAACCCCGGAGCCATCGACTTGATAAGCGGGATCATGGTTGCCACGAAGGGAATGTTATCCACGAGTGCCGACGCGATGGCCGACACCCACAGGATGGCCATGGCCGTGACGGAGATGTCTCCGCCGGTAAAACCCATCACCCTGTCGGCCAGGATCCTCAGAACCCCGGCCTCCTCGATACCCTTGACGATGATGAACAGGCCAATGAAGAAAAATATGGTGATCCACTCAACATCACCAAAGGTCTTATGCACATTTTCCGACTCATCCTCGGCCTTGTTTTTCAGGTTGGACAACAGCAGCAGCAGGGCCGCACCGAACATAGCGATGGTGGCAGGTTCGAGGTGCAGGTGTTCCGCCAGAACAAAGCCCGTAATAACCAGGGCCAGCACAAGCAGCGACTGCTTCAGCAGCCGCACATCCGTTATCGCTTCCTTTTCCCTGAATTGCATAATGCGGTGGCGTGTCTCATCTGAAGCCTGCAAGTGACGTCCCCAGACGACGTAGATGATAGCCAGCGTAACCAGCATGATCAGCGGGGTGACGGGCGCAAGATTCAGCAGGAAATCGTTGAACGAAAGGCCAACAGCGGAACCAATCATGATGTTCGGCGGATCACCGATCAGCGTGGCTGTGCCACCGATATTGGAGGAAAATATCTCCGCGAACAGGAAGGGATAAGGGCTTGTCTTGAGTTCGTTACAGATCAGCAGAGTGACCGGCGCGATGAGCAGCACCGTCGTGACATTGTCCAGCAGTGCCGAGAACAGCGCCGTGACCACCGAGAGCATCAACAGGATGCCCCAGGGCCTGGCCTGCACCTTCTTGGCTGACCAGACGGCCACATACTGGAATACGCCGCTGCGCCGGGTGATTGCCACGACGACCATCATGCCGGCCAGCAAACCCAGGGTATTGAAATCTATACCACTTATCGCCGCTTCCTGATTCAGCACACCGAGCATGATCATCAGGCCCGCCCCCAGCAGCGATACCGTGGCCCGGTAGAACTACTCCGAGACAATGACGGCATAGGTTGCCACAAACACGATCGACGAGACCCAGAGCGGGTCCCAGCCAAAAATCAGGTGGGCTGCGTGTTCACTTTCTTCCTGCATTTCCGTAACCTGGTCTGTCAACCGTTGTGTATGTCAGGCAACTGGCTGATTTGCCTTCATTCATTTGTCGACGTGCCTGTATCCGCACCTCCCACGTGGATCAGTAGTTTCATGACGATTCCCTCCAGCACATCCCAGGCAGACACCATCCCCACCAGTTTTCGTTCATCGCCCTCGAGGACGATCACAGGCAAACTCGAATCCTTGCTTTGCTCAATGAGTTCCAGCAACTGGGGAAAACTTGTATCAGGGGTGCAAAACAGCAGTTTTTTCTTTTTTTCGAGGAAACGCTCTACAGGCTGCCTGGCGACCTCCTGCCAGCGTTCCGACATCTGGGTAATTTCATCGGGTAGGAAACTCAGGTCGGAAACACTGTAGCGACTGAGATCCACAGCGGCCCTGGGCAGCAGCAGATGCCCCAGACGCCGAACACCGAACAGCCCGATAAACGTACCGTTATCATCGACGACGGGCATATTGCGCACATGATGTTTGTGCATCATCAACAGGGCATCGGCGACCCTGTCGTCAGGTCGCAACGTGATGACACGCGAGGTCATGATTTTACCAGTGGTCATATCCCGTCCCGTCGCTGTATCCGGCAATCAAAAGCCAGGGGCTCAGGACGCGGACCGGCATCTTGAGGGCTTGAAATACCTGGCATGGACCGCATGAGCAGTTTCAGTCACGATATATCATTGAAGATCATGGCTGATGTCGCTTATTCGGGCCTCATCCGGTCAGTATAGACAAAATAATCGCTCACTTTACACAGGCCTGTTGAGAATCCTTTGTGTCATTGGCGGACCTCTGCCCGCCACACTCCTGAGCAGTTCCCGGCGCAACACATGCATCAGGCCCAACGGCATCCCTACCCGGCGGGCCTGCCATGGCCCGCGAGGATGCGGCAGGTGTTTGGATAATCCTGAGACTGTCCCCGATTCACTTTGCACACGACATCCGGGCGACTGCCGGTCCGACATGATTGCCAGTCGTGAAAGGATGTCTTCGACCGATTACTGCTGACGAGGCGGAACCTGTCGGGTAACTGGGGTAACTGCCTGGCAACTGCGGGCATTCGCGTCGCAACCGATTCCGGAGAAAACCTGATGTATTTTTCATATACTCTTCATCCGGATGTCCGGCGTTCATGTGCATCACGCATCTGAACCCGGATACCCGTCTGTTCCCAACTGACAGGGAGTATGAACATGAAAATGCTATCGCAAGTGCTGTTCTGGTTCGGCATCCTCTCCATCCCCATCTCCTGGCTGGCGTGGTTTATCGCCCCCGAGGTAGGGAGGGAGGTCATGGAAGGAATCACCGACCCCGCAATACGGGTGGCGATGGAAGAAGCTCATCGTGAGCGCTGGGGAATTTATGTCGGACACTGGCCCCCTACGCTGCTCATCCTCAGCTACATTCTGGAAAAGAAAGCAGGCTGATTCTTCGACGTAATAATCACTGACAGAAATTTCATTTTCCGATTCTGCAGAACGTTCAGGCCAGGCCGCGCAGTTTACTGCGCCGGCTTTGGCGCCTTGCCAGAAGCCCGCCTGAAATCATATTCTTTCTGAAAGGAGTTCTCTCAATGCGGCAGGTAATACCCCACGCATTCTTCTAGTAATGGCCTCCTCGTGTTTTTGCCAGACAATTCCACTATACACAATAGACAACCCGATAACTGTTAGCGCAATCGGAAACAGCCAGCTGTCCCTGAATATTGACGACGCCAGATGCGCGAAGTACCCGGCACACCCCAATGCACCGAACACAACAAAAACACGCCTGACCAGTACCGCACCTGCTCCTATTAGCAACAGGTTGATACAGAAATAAAGAAATTTCGAAAGTTCACTGTCTGAGTCCTGCATGGTTAATCCGCACCAGAACGTCACAACGCCGAACAGATACAGCCAGAACGCATAGTCTCCTGTTTTCCTGGTACGTACATCTACCCAGAAAGCAATGAGTATCGTTAGCAGACCGAACCATATTGAGAAGAATGCGCGGAATTCAAAATCATACTGCCCGCCGGCAAGCATCACTGCCATATCCATAGACATATACCAAAGCGTCACTGCAACAGGCATTACAAGGAATGGATATCGGTATATCCATGCCATGATCATGCCCGCAACCAACGTACCGAACTCGAGAAATATCCAGTGCCACTTGATGTATTTATGATACTCGTTATACGTGGTTTCATCGGGCCACCATCCCATACCCTGCTGGAGTCCGTATATAGCAAGAGGCGTTATCGCAACGACAAAGGTCGCGCAAATTCCTGCCGGTATCGAATGCCCCGCTGACTGAAACCGTCCGGTGAGCACAATACCGATGACCGCGTAGGCAATCGAGATGAACAGAATCCCCCATCCGCCAAACTCCTCCCACCCCAGATTCATAAACATTGTCATTGCGCCTATTGCGACCAGCCCGCCGAAGTAGTACAGAATGTTCGTAAAACTAAAGGCGGGTCCTGTCTCCGTCTGACTTCCCAGGTAAATGTACAGCGCATCAACCTGGTCGCTGGATATAATCCCTTCATCAGCAGCATTTCTTAACTGCTGTTTAGTTATTCTCATCATCGTACTCCATGGCCTTTAATGAATATCTTCTGAGGTCTGACGCAGATCAAAACCGTGAGTAACAGTTGCCGCCATATCAGGCTGCAGCACGCAGCTCCACCATGGCCGATGTAATGACGCGAAATGCGGAGCGCATCAGGAACCAAACGAGCCCAGCCGCAACCAGGATGTCCGGCCAGCCGGAGCCGGTCAGCCAGACGCCTCCGGCCGCCACGAACACTGAAATATTGGATGCGATGTCATTTCGCGAGCATTCCCATACCGAACTCATGTTCACATCTTCATTACGATGTCGCCAAAGCAGATAAAGACAAAGGGAATTAGCCGCAAGACCAAGAAGACTGAATACACCCATAACTTCAAAGACGGGAATACTAGGGACAACAATCCTGTAGACTATCTGGGCCGCAACGACGCATGCTGCCAGAAAAATAAGCCCGCCCTTGAACAGTGCCACCCGGGCCTTGGCGGTAGCACCTCTCGAAACCACGTACAGGCTAAGCCCATAGGTCAGGGCATCACCGAGATTATCGAAACTGTCAGCCAGCAGCGCGGTTGAACCACTGTAGAGGGCTGCCGCGATAATGACCAGGAACATGACAGCGTTGATGCCAAGGACCAGTTTCAGCGTCCCTCGCTGCCTTTCACGAAAGGCTTCTATAGAACAGTCGTCATTGCAGCACCCACTCATGCGCTTATCTCATCGAAGGGTATGACGACAGTTTTTTGCACAATTCCGCGAAACACAACAGAAGTTCCCGGATCAATC
>JARFQV010000203.1 GCA_029287615.1 Pseudomonadota bacterium
TACAAAGGCCAGGCGCAGGAGTACAGGAATGCCGGCACCATGACGGGCATTGCTACCGCAGCAGGCTCTTTGCCGCTTTTGCTTTCATCCGGGACGGGTGCCGATTCAGGCCAGGTTATCGGCACAGTCATCCTCGCAGGCGCGCTGGCCAGCACAGTGTGTGATGCCGGTGGCCTATGCAAGGCTGGTCCGATGCGGTTGTTCGCCCGGTGAAATACGTCGAAGACCGGAGGCGGAGATTCAGGACCGGGATCGAGCCACGAACATATTGCGGAAGGGGGTTAATGATACAGGCCGCAGCAACTATGGCTGCCATGCCGGGCAGTAGCCGACCGTATCACTGCACAGTCAGCTGCTCATGGATTACCTGCGTTGCGTCAACCCAGACCCACCTTCTCCTTGATGGACTTGGTGTTGATATTGAAGATCGAGTAGGCCGGACAGGTGCCGAACAGCCCGGTGACGATCAGAACCAGGCCGATCCATCCTATTGGGTTCTGCAGACCCATAAATACGTTACCCACCAGAAGCAGACCGACGATTATTCGAATCAGACGGTCGATGTTGCCAACATTGCTTTTCAACAGATTCATGATCATAACCCTATGAGTGGACTGGATAAAATAGTTCGAGACAAAGTCAGTAGCACTGATTATACCTGGCTGCAAACCTAGTGATAAGACGTGTGGCCTGCCCGGTTTCCGCCTTGCTGGAGTCGGCGGGTAATGCCAGACTTGTGCTCCGCAAGCATAGCCTTCGCCTGTTCGTGCTGTTCATCGGACATGTTCATGGCCACAATACGACGCAGCGTCTGCGCATCCCGATCACCCTGTTCGATCGCCCGGCTCAGCCAGTAGAATGATCTTGCTTCATCCTGGGCAACACCACGCCCCTCGGCATAAACAAGCCCTGCTGCATACTGGGCGTCCACATCTCCCGTTTCCGCGGCACGCAACAGGCGAGCCGCATCATCGGGGTCATTGCAAAATAAAATCAGTGATCTCAAATCCGCCATGGATTGTCCTCGGGGCAAGGCCTGTTAACGTCCGTCCGGTATTCCCGGTTCAGGCTTGAACTATATCACAACCTCCCCTAATATTGTACAATATTTGTACAGGTCCACGGGTGGAACAAAATCATGGGAAAATCATCACCGCATTCTGCGCAATCCCCAGCTGCAACTACCGGACGCTATCCGATTCGTACGGTTTGCAGTCTGACCGGCGTCAACCCCGTAACACTGAGAGCCTGGGAAAGACGCTACAACCTGATCACTCCCCAGCGGACTGCCAAGGGGCACCGCCTGTACACACAGATGGACATCGATCGAATTCATCGGGTACTGGCACTGCTTGATCAGGGCATTTCCATCGGCCAGGCCGGCAAGTTGCTGGAACAGGAATCCAGTGCAAACATCCAGCTGCAGGAATCGGAATATCCCGATATCTGGCAGCACTATCGGGAACGGATGGAGGCAAGCATACGGCGTTTTGACGAGACGACGCTGGATGCGATCTACAACGACGCACTATCACTCTATCCCGTCGATGTGGTCAACAGCCGACTGACGACACCGATATTGCGTAATTTCGGTGACCGCTGGAAGGAAGAACCTGTCACCATTGCCGAGGAACATTTCTTTTCGGTTTATCTCCGCAACAAGCTGGGTTCACGTATTCACCATCTGAACCAGCGCAATAGCGGCCCCCTCCTCCTATTGTGCTGTCTACCGGGCGAGTTTCACGAGATCGGCATGCTCTTTTTTGCACTCGCTGCTGTCGATCGCTGGTATCGAGTACTGCTTCTGGGCGCTAACATGCCCCTGGATCAAATACCCGAGGTGATCGAGCAGCAGCCGTGCGAGGCAATCATATTATCCGGTTCTGCACGACCGGCACGCGGGCTTTTCCAGGATGCACTTCCGCAACTGGTTCGCAATACATCCATACCGGTCTTTGTCGGCGGAGGTGTTGCGGAGCGCAATCGGGAAACGATAGAAAATGCTGGTGCAATCTGCGCAGGCAAAGATATCAAACCGGCACTGGGTATCATTGACAAGACCTTGTCCGCTGCCGCCTGAAGCTTACTGCCACACACCTGGTGAGATTCACGCACCGCATCAGCTAACATCAAGGTTGCTGGTGACCACAAGGCAAGAAGCCTCGGCGTTACATACGCCATATAACCCGACCCTTTGGCACAACCACGCCATCACTCTGGCATGCGGCCTCACCCCCGGGGCATAACAGTCCGCCCGGCTGTGACCAGGATGGGTCTACGGATGCTTCTCCGGTACCAGCACCCGCATCACTGGTTTGCGAAGGGAAGACAAGAACGGCCCACATCACAAGCAGACTGATCACCGCCCCGGCGGTCAGGTGAGCACGCAATGAGAGGAACCAGGGCCAGTCCCCCCATTCCCTTCGATCCAGGAGATAGAGCAAGAGGAATGCGGCGACCATCAACAGCGAACCGGAAGCTGCCGGTAACAGCAAGGCAATCCAACCAGTCAGCGCAGGCAGAACCGAGAGCGGTAACAGGCGCGCATCGGCTTGCGCAATCGCCCCACCTATCCCCCTTGCCCAGTACAAAGCGCCAACAAAACTGAGAATGAGGGCACCATACACCAGCAATGCCTGCACACTCCAGCTTGCAAGTTCCTCTCCGGCGAAGTTACTCGACAGGGCCAGTAACAGAAAGGGTGCGAGTCCCGCGTAGCCAAGCCAGCGAGCCCATGCCCGTGACTTTGCCGACTCCTCTACAGTCTCGCTGTTACGGATGAATTCCGTGAATTCACAGATACCACCAACAAAACCACCGCGTACGAAAATCTGGGGTAAAGTGCTCCAGCCCGTGGACCGCTGCAACTCGCGAAAGGCGGTGCGCGAATCCGCGGAACCCATGCCCAGCTGCACCCGGTGATACTCCCGCCCCATGGCCTCCAGCCAGCGGATCACGGGTCCGGTGTCCGTTACCGGGGAGACGACCAGCACAATCGCATGATTATCCACCGCATCCTGTATCCGGGAGGGTAAGCCTGTGACCGTCTGGTTGTTTCTGTTCATAGCAGTGACTCGATGGCCTCGATCAGCGCAGAATCATCCGGCCGTGTACTGCTGCCGAAACTCGCGATAACCCTGCCCTGACGATCCAGAAGATACTTGTGGAAATTCCACCTTGGCTGATCTCCACTCACCTGTACAAGGTGCTTGTAGAGTGGATCGGCCTGTGGGCCCAGGACCCGGGTTTTGGCGAACATCGGAAACTGTACACTGTAGGTGAGACGGCAAAATTCCCTGATTTGCTTTTCCGTTCCCGGCTCCTGCCCGCCGAAGTCGTTGGAGGGAAATCCCGCGACTACCAGCCCTCGTTCCCGGTAGGTGCGATACAGTGCTTCCAGACCCTCGTACTGTGGCGTGTACGCACATTTGCTTGCGGTATTGACGATCAGTACAACCTTGCCCGTGAATTCCTCGCACAGACGAACCGGATTATCACCGAGCAAGGGCCGCTTTTCAAAATCCAGTGCAGCGGGACAGTCCTCACCGGCCTTCACCGGGGTGGACAGGACAGCAAGTGAAAGGCAAGCTGCTGTGATCAGCGTGAACTTCATTCCACACCTCCGTAAGTGACTGTCTGACTGCAGGTGGCCCAAACCGCAGATACCGGATCAGACAAGGGATTGATACCGGCGTACCTGTCATCTGCAGGTCGCAACTGCCCCCTGTACGTCTCGGTGCTGATGTGATCAAAGGCCTCCGAGCGCCGGAAGTAATCCACCACCAGACCAAGACGCTCGAAGGGATGAAGTTCTGTCCACAAGCGAATCACCTTGGTTGGAAACCAGCGCTCGGAAAATGTGACTATGAACGGTGCTCCCGGTTTCAGAAGCCGCGCGACTTCCCTGAACACCTCCAAAGGGCGGTTGAGATATTCAACGGAAACCGTGCACACAGCAGCATCGTAGCTGTTGCCTTGGGTATGCAGTATTGGTTCACGGTTGAGATCGTGAACCTCAAAATCCGAAAGACGGCGATACGACACCAACTATGACCGAATAAAGCCAACACCGGTCACACTCAGCGGCGCAAGAGTGTCCGGCAGGTGTGAATTCCAGCTGCTCATCAGGTCCAGCACACGCATGCCGGGTTTGAGCAGACGCCCGTAGAGTTGCTGAATCCTGGCCATGGCAACAGTGTCAATATGATTGACCAACCGGGGCACCAGATAGAAATGGCTGTCATCTTCCTCATCCACACGCCTGAAGGGGTCATTTGAGTAGAAATCCGTCTCTATCTCGTCCGTCACAGCCTGCATACCTGGCCCGTTGTCTGCGAGCTCTGCGGTAATGTCATTGCATCGTCCACCACGCTGTTCGTGCTCCAGACTGCAACCCTCCGGTTCTTCCAGCACTTCAACCTTTGCCGAGATGATCAGGGGAAACCGGGACAAGGGGTGATTGAGATCCACCTCGTAACCATCTCCACCATCGGCCAGCAAACGGAACGGGTGCCGGTCCCGGGGATGAATTCCGCCTATACCGGACAGAAAACCCCGTGGGTAGTACCTCCCGACCCCGGGCGTCTGCACATAAACGGGCTTCCCACGGGGCTTCCATTGATAGCGATGGATACGAAGGTGTTTGCTCTCATCGAACCCCGGCAAAATCTCACCGGCCTCGAAACGCCCGGTGACACCTTCACCCGGCACCACTGCAGATAATTCCTCGCCAATCCGGCCCGGAAGAATGTCCCGCCGGAAATCGATTTTCTGAAAACAGAAGCAATCGGTGTGGCTGGCGCAATCACTGTTCCAGCTGACCGAACACTCAAGGTTTGCCTGGTTCCTGAAATTCATGGTGGCCTCCAGTCCGGTTTTTGTGAAATCCGCAAATCGTGGTAGACCTTGTCAACCGAACATCAGGGATTCCGGTCACCAACGACTGTGGTATCTCCCGTTTACCGCAACATACAGGTCCTTGGCTGCCGGTAAAACTTGTGTTTGGCGGGATGTGTGCAGGTTCAAAAGGCCTGCACAGTCCCACCTGTGTGTTCGTTCATTGACGCCGCAGTCAGTCTGCACCGGACATTCCCGTACTGGTTGACCTGTTCTCCACTTCATGGACTGTCGAGGCATTCACATCGGCGACGTTCACCGCAAAAACAATCGAAAGAACCCCAAGGAAGATCATCAGGGCCAGGGGTGCAGCGACACTGGCGAGCAGGGTACGGGTATTCATGGCAACTCCTCCTGTACAACTTCTGTGTTTGACATCTTCAAAACTTACATAATACTAGCGTATATGTTATGTCTAGTTTTTATTTATACTATATATGTACATTAATATTTTCCTGCCGT
>JARFQV010000214.1 GCA_029287615.1 Pseudomonadota bacterium
AATGATCTAAGAAATACGCTGAATATCTTCATGACATTACTCCTGGCTGTATTGACTCACTGTCCCGCCTGGCATTCCTGCAGCTCGGCGGACCGTTTGCGTGCTACAGGCCAATTTCAAACTGCAGCCAGAAGTAAATCCTGATGTAGGTATGATTTTGTTCTGATGATTTCCTCCCCGTCAGGAGGATAACTTGCAAAAGGATACTTAACCGTTTAAAAACAATGCGTTACGATATTTCTTCGCCTCATGCTTAATTGCTACTCAGGGGCAGGGAAAATGCAGGCAGCCATCCCCAAAAACTGCATGGAACTGCCGTCGAGAAAGACCCGGGAGCTATAGAGCAGAATGTCAGGAGCAGATTATCGTGCTGAGTTGTGACTTGCAGAACGCCGGCCAACCGTATTTATCCCAGTAATTATCCAGCCCCACTGCGGACAGCAGGCCAGCGAAACGCGGATCACGACGCAACCCGGAGGCCTCCGGTGCAAACAGGAATTCCACCGTCAGCGATTTGTTCTCTATCAGGCGCTCGACTGTCTCAAATGCGAGGTCCGGCTGATTGAGGAGCACGGCGGCGTAAAACAGCATGGCATCCGGGATCGATTGTTGTGACTGTGCCATTTTGACAGCCTCGAGTGCATCAGGCGTCCTGGCTGGATCCCTGGTGGCTTCTGCGACAAGCCGCACCCAGGCCGTGTCGAAGCCGAGTTTGCCAAGGATCTTTTCATACAAAATCACGGCCTCATCGATCTGGCCACTACGCAATAACAACAAGGCATAGGCCTGGTCGATAGCGACCCGGTCCATACCCAGCTCGGCTGCGATTCGAAACTGCTCAGCTGCCAGGTCTAATTCACCCGACCATAAGTAAGTCACACCCAGCCTGTCATTAATCACCGGGGAGACCGGGTCGAGCTCCAGGGCCCGCAGTGCCTCTGTAACTGAAGCATCGATATTTCCAACGTAACTCAGGAACTCCGAGTACCACTGATGTGTGGTGGGATCGTTTGGAGATGTGGCAATGGCGAGCTGGAACTGACGATCGGCTGTGGTCCAGTCCCAGCGTTTCATGCTGATAAATGCGAGTACAGCATGGGCCTTACCCATTGACGGATCCAGCTGGAGTGCATTTCTTGCCGCAGTCTCTGCCTGTGCAAAGGCGTACTCGCGTGATTCACCAGAATAAAACGGCAATACGAGGTATGCACTGGAAAGAGCCTGGTGCGGATGGGCAAATGCCGGATCACGCTCTATAGCCTTCTGGAATAGTCCTATGCTTTTGCGTATGGATCGTTCACCGCGCCGTTTCCAATGATACAAGCCTTGAAGGTATAACCGATAAGCGGTCATATCAGTGGTCGGTGCGTCACGCTCTGTTAGACTTGGCATACCATTATCGGTATCGAGAGAGACTTTCAACGCTCGCACGATGGCGCCGGCAATCTCCTCCTGTACCGTGAATACGTCCTCGAATCGCGTATCATAGGTCTCTGACCAGAGATGATAGGCCGTGTTTGGATCAACCAAGCGTGCTGTGACACGGATGCGGTTTCCTTCTACCTGGACACTACCTTCCACCACATTCGCCACACCAAGTATTTCAGCAATTCGCTGAACATCTGCCCCCTTGTCCCTGAACTTGAAAGATGACGTGCGTGCAACAACCTTCAGGTTCGGCACCTTCGCCAACAGACCGATAAGTTCTTCCGAAATACCCTCACCGATGTATTCATTACCTTCAATAACACCCAGATTAACGAAAGGTAGGACAGCAATGGTGTTGCTGTCCTTGGCGACAACCGGATCAGATTGCTGCTGGTTACCAACGACCTGATAAATATAAATGGCTACAAGCAGGCAGATGCCAATGAGGGATACGATCCACACAGGCCGCTTTAGCACCGACACATCCCGCTGTACCGAGCTGGCAACGGATTGCTGCGCCAAGAAGGATGCCTCAGGCACGCGCGTAGTTTCAGATACCAATTCGTGCTCCGTGTCATTCTTACCCACGGGTACGATCAACCGGTACCCTCTTTTGGGTACAGTTTCAATGAACACTGGGTTCTTGGGATTATCTCCAAGTGCCTGGCGCAGGCGGTAGATACTACGTGATAAAACTTCATCACTAACGAAGGTTCCACCCCACACAACACTTATGAATTCCTCGCGGGTAATCACATGCCCAGCACGGCTAACCAGGAGCATCAACACATCCATTACTCTTGGTTCGATACGGGTTGTATCCTCTCCGCTCAGGATGGTACAGCGAGCCGGATCGACCAGTTTATCGCCAAGATGGAATACGCTTTTGGTTGTTTCGTCCATGAATCTAGTGATACCACGAATTCGCACGCAAAGGATTAATAAATTTCCGTGCCTGTTGCACGCCACCCCAGGCTGCGTCATCAAGTCTCCACTGGTATAGCAACACCCCAGATGTAGGGCAACCTATTGATATCCCATAATAACGACCTCGGCCACCATGCATGGCGGGATGACAGGCAAACCTAACAGGCTGGTATAGCCAATCTCGATGGAATTGAGACCAGGGGGACTACCAGTTTGCCATAATCACACGGCCCAGAGTGACCCATATGTAATTCATGGTCTTATGGCACTGTGATCCGGGGCACAAGGGAAGGAATTAGGATGACATAGCAATGCTCTCATCTAAATACATGCATCCTGGTGCAGCCAGTAATCTGTCATCTGATTTATCTATTGATATCGATGCGAGAACGCGCTCAGCTCAATAGAGCTTGATTGCTCTCAATGAAAGAAGCACCGTTAGAGAAGAAAGGTCGAATGGTTGCAGTCACTGTATGAACAATTTAAATTTTAATAATCATTGCCAAACGCATACGATACTAATCACCAACTATCAGTTGCGCGTGGTAATCGTATGATCTTACCAGACCTAGGGCGTGTTAACACTAATGCTGATACAATACGCCCATGAAAATTACATCAGCAGAATTCAAAGTCATCGAAAAGTTACTGCCAAGACAACGGGGTAACGTCACCGTATCGAATTTACAAGTACTTAGAGCCTGCTCAAAAAGTCAGAGCGCTGCCACCTGACACAGATAGCCCCGTCGCCGGGTGTCATGTGCCAGCTGATAACGGACCAGTTTCTCCACCACTTGCAAGAGTGGCATTCTGAGCACTGCAAACCCTCTTTTACAAAGGGCAAAAAAGATCCTCAAC
>JARFQV010000243.1 GCA_029287615.1 Pseudomonadota bacterium
TACGAAGCATATAAGAAGACGCAGGGAGGTGGAAACCTTTCCGGTGTGTTTCGCTACCGGAACGACCCTTCAGCCGGATACCAGGGGCAGGATATCGTCCAGACCGGTCAATTTCGCCATCGCCATCATCTGGGCAGGGGCATTCAGAAAGCGAATCGGCTTGCCCATTTGTTCCGCCACTCTCAACCACTCGATAAACAGCGCAAGACCTGCGCTGTCGGCATGAACCACACCCTTCAGGTCGATATCCAGGCGGCCTGCTCCCCTGAACAGCGATTCCGAGCTTTCCAGCAGAGCGGGCGTGGTGCTGAAACTCAGCTCTCCCTTCAGGCTGAAGCGGCCTTCGCCCGAGGAAACGATATCGACCCCGGCCATCAACCCGATTCCTGGTTGGTCGTCAGCAGCTTTTCATTATCAGAGGCCAGTTTATCGATCAGCTTGTCCAGTCCGCCCTGACGGATATCACTGGAAAAGATAGTCCGGTAATTCGCCACCAGGCTGATCCCGTCGATCGAAACATCATAGACCTTCCACTCGCTGTCCTTCTCGTACATGCTGTAATTGATGGGAATGGGCAGGTTGCCCGGTTGCTGGATTTCAGTTCGCACGACAACCTTGGCATCTCCCTTTTTCATCTGCATGGGCAGATAGACTATTTTTTCATCGGCATAATCCGCCAGGGCACTCCCGTAGGTACGTACCAGCAGCGTTCTGAATTCCTCCACGAAGCGTTCACGCTGCTCCGGGCTGGCGCGTCGCCAGTGCTTGCCCAGCGTCCAGCGCGACATGCGTTCGAAATCGAAGTACGGCAATACGATATCAACCACCAGGTCATAGAGTCGGGTGGGATCCTGCTCGATAATTTCCCGCTCATCCTTGAGCACTCCCAGCATCCGGGTGGAAGTCTTTCGCACCAGTTCCATGGGAGATTCCGTGGCAATGGACCACACCGGTGAGAAGAGGCTTGCGGACAGGAACAGGAACAGCATAAAGGGAAATAATTTTCCCGCTTTGCCCCCTTCTCTACCGTGTCCCCGAAGGCGAGTACCAGCTTTGCACAGAGTTATTCTTGCCACGGGTTTCATGGGTTTTCTTCCTCGCCCTCCGCTGCCTTGCTGAACAGGAACTGGCCGATAATCTGTTCCATTACCAGCGCGGACTGGGTCAGCAGGATCCGGCTTCCTGCCTCCAGGCTGGTCTCTGCTCCCCCCGGTTCCAGGGCGATATACTGTTCACCGAGGAGGCCGGCGGTAAAAATACTGGCGGAGGTATCCTCCGGAAACTTGTTGTAGTGACTTTCTATCTGCATGGTAACCACGGCCTCGAAGGAGTCATCATCATAGTCTATGGCGGAGACCCTGCCGACGCGCACGCCCGATACCGTCACCGGCGAACGCACTTTCAAACCGCCGACGTTTTCAAACGTAGCGGTGATATCGTAACTGTCACCGGACCCGAAGCTGCTCAGGTTGCTGACCTTCATGGCAAGCATGAATAACGCCACGAATCCGGCGGCCATAAACAGCCCGACAGCGATTTCCAGTGCCTTGCTGTTTTTCATATCACTCTTCTCCAAACATCAATGCGGTCAGCACGAAGTCCAGACCCAGGACTGCAAGGGCGGTGTGGACAACGGTTCGGGTAGTCGCCCGGCTGACCCCTTCCGAGGTCGGTACTGCGTCGTAGCCTTCGAAAACCGCAATCCATGCGGCGACAAACCCGAATACCAGGCTCTTGATAATGCCATTATAAACGTCTTCATACAGATCAACTTTAGCCTGCATCTGTGACCAGAATGCGCCGTCATCCACACCCAGCAGACCCACGCCGACAAAATAACCGCCATAAACTCCGACCGCGCTGAAGATCGCCGCCAGCAACGGCATGGACAGGAATCCGGCCACGAAACGGGGCGCCACCACCCTTTGTATGGGGTCGACTGCCATCATTTCCATACCGGAAAGCTGTTCGGTCGCCTTCATCAGACCGATTTCTGCCGCCAGCGCCGATCCTGCACGCCCGGCAAACAACAGGGCGGACACCACCGGCCCCAGCTCCCGCACCAGAGACAGGGCCACCACCACGCCCAGCGACTCCTCGGCACCGAAGTCCACCAGGGTGTTGTAGCCTTGCAGTCCCAGCACCATGCCTACAAACAGGCCGGAAACGACAATGATGATAAGTGACAGCACCCCTACCGAGTAGAGTTGCCGAACCACCAGCCCGGGACGGGTAAGCAAGCCCGGCAGGACCGAAAAAACCTGCCACAGGAACAGGTGCCCGCGCCCCAGGCGCTCCAGTGTACCCAGGCCACTCCGGCCCAGTACTGCCAGCCAGTCAAACACCGGGATTTCCGGCCAGCAGGTCATCCCGGTATTCCGTTGCGGGATAATGAAACGGAATGGGACCATCCGGCAGGGCCTGCATGAACTGCTTTACCCACCCGGATTCGGAATGCCCCAGCGCCTCGGGTGTACCCTGCTCGACAATCCTGCCATTGGCCAGGATGTAAATATAATCAGCAATGATCGCGGTCTCATGAACATCGTGCGAGACCACAATACTGGACAGACCCAGTGCATTGTTGAGATCCCTTATGAGTTTCATCAGAACACCCATGGAAATCGGATCCTGGCCGGCAAACGGCTCGTCATACATCACCATCATCGGATCAAGGGCAATGGCCCGTGCCAGCGCGACCCTTCGCGCCATACCACCGGACAGCTGGCCGGGCATCATGTCACGGGCGCCACGAAGCCCCACGGCCTGCAACTTGATCAGGACCAGATCACGAATCATCACCTCTGGCAGGCTGGTATGTTCACGCAGCGGAAAGGCGACGTTCTCGAACACGTTCAGATCGGTGAGCAGCGCACCACTCTGAAACAGCATGCCCATACGTCTTCGCAATCGGTATACCTCCGAACGGGAGAGGGAGGCTATAGCTTGCCCGTCGACGCGGATCGACCCGCCATCGGGCTGCAACTGGCCCCCGATCATCTGCAAGAGGGTAGTCTTGCCGGTACCGCTCGGTCCCATGATGGCGGTGATCTTGCCACGGGGTATATCCAGATCAATACCATCAAAGATAATCTGGTTTCCGCGATTGAAGCGCAGCTGGCGGACTTCAACCAGCGGCACGCCTGATTCCGATGAATCCGCCGGATGTCTTGACGTCAAATCCTTGTCACCTCGCTGAACTCTCCACCAGCAATCAAAATCCGCTGGCCTCGCCCGCAACTCTGCCGGGGGCCCGCGCATAAACTCGTAATTGTAGACCTGTCTCTTATACACA
>JARFQV010000271.1 GCA_029287615.1 Pseudomonadota bacterium
GTTGAAGCGTGAGTGGGGCACGACAAAAATCGTGTTAACTCCGCTTACCAGCGAGTGTTGCTGAATGACCCGGTGGGAATATACCCCCCAGCGCTTTGCGCCAATGGCCTTGCGTGCCTTTCCATAGAGAAACTGCATAACGGCATGTGTCGCCAGGCAGGAACACAGAACCGAGGTTACATTGGCTGTTGCCCAGTCGATCAATGCATTGAGTGGGTTCCAGAAGGGTTCAGCCGATAGATTCGGGTGGGTGACATTGGCCCCGGTTATTATCAGTGCGTCCAGACCTTCTTCCATCACCTTTTCGACCGGTTCATAATACCGGGACACGTGATCCTGCCCCTCCTTGTTGCGGGTAAGTTCCTTCAGCGTGAACGGGTGAATGTGAAACTGGGCAATCTGGTTGCTCTCTCCCACCAGCCGGTAGAATTGTCTTTCCGTCGCCGCCAGCGCGGCATCCGGCATCATGTTCAGCAATCCGATGTGGAGTTCACGGATATCCTGTTGCTGGGCGCGGTTTGGCTCAAGTACGGTTTGTCCTTCCAGTCTGAGCCGTTCGAAGGTAGGCAGATTTGTATGGGCAACGAGAGGCATGCTTTTCTGTTCCGCAGGGTTATGCCCGCCAGGTATCAGCCGGCACGGGCGATTGACTGCTCCAGCAACGCGATAAAATCAGTTTCATCCGATACAGCGCCGAGTTCTTCCGTCGAAATCGTGTAGCCGTATTCTCTGGCGATTGCTTCGTAACGCGGTTTCCGCGCGCGATAGAGCCGGGGGAACACCCAGCGTACGAATTCTCCCGGGTTGATCATCGCCGCATAGGGGAGGTTTTGCTCCCGCATATAGACATCCAGCTGCTCTTCGAGAAAATCCGGCCGGTAATAGAGAGGCTTGGGCGCCGCTTCTGCTCGCCGGATCACTTTCTCCTCATCTTCCCGGCTGGCGCGGATATAGATGATCAGGGTATGCATGGAGAGCAGATCCATGACATATTCATCTTCCAGTTCGCACAGGCTGCCGCCGGCATCGTTGATAAAGTGCCGGTAGCCGTAGATCTCGGTTGATTTGCGTATGAATTCAGGAACATCATACATGGCGGCGATTTCCGCTTCATGATGCAGGGTCTGCCTGTGTCTGAATTCACGCAGTGATATACCGCCTTCTTCCGGATTACCGACCATGCCGAGAAAGCTGGAAACCGGTTTCAGATTGTCAACGCTGATATTGTTTGTGATGTGGATCGAGTCGGCGCGCAGCAGATCGTGCAGAAAGGGAACCTGCATCGCCAGTTTTTTTATATTATCCAGGATGGGCTCATCCAGATAATGAGTGCCGATGCGATAATCAGCCGAATAATGAAACCAGTCCTCATTGCGCAGGAGATTGGAAATCCGTGTCTTGCCGACACCGGACATGCCGAGCAGGGTTACTCTCTTGTTATCCCATTTTCTGAATTCGTCGACACTCAGCTTCATTCAACCGACTCCATGCCCGAAATCCCTGGATAAGCCCGTGCCATCCGCTTGCCGGACTGAAGGCAACCGGATGGCAGGGCAGGTATTGTACGCTGTATTCTGCCGGACATGAATGGATTTCAGGGTGGGAATGAGCCTCGTCAGCATCTACGATAGATCAGTTGTCAATCAACCTTGTGCCCTGCCAGCCGGCTATATGTAGAGTGAGATGTCGGCATCTTCCGCAGACGTTAGATAGCTGGCGGCGCCCGCCCAGTCGGAGATCTCTGGTATGAATTCATCCTTCTCCCATCCGAACAGGTCAACGGTCATCTGGCAGGCGACGAGTTTGACATCAGCCTCGATGCACAGGTCGCGCAGTTCAGTGATGGGCGCCACGCCCTTGTTCTTCAGGGTCTGCTTCATCAATGAGGTGGCAACGGATTCGAAACCCGGGATTCCGGCCATGAGCACATTGGGCATGTTCCACTCGATACCCTGGAACCATTTGGGACCGAATGGCATCTTCATGGGCATGGCGGGATTGCCAAGCGGGCTGATATGCGGTTTCAAATCCTTTTTCAGCAGTGCGAGTCCGTAGAAAGTGAAAAACAGCGTGGCATCCCATCCCAGCGCAGCGGCCGTGGATCCGATGATGAACGGCGGGTAGGCCCAGTCAAGGGTACCCTTGGTTACCATGATTGAGAGCTTGCGGGTTCTGTTTTCCTTCTGTGCCGCCATGTTATCGGCGAAACGTTGATCAAACCACTGATCCAGCGCTTCCTGTGTCATTCCGGATAGTGCCTGGTTTCCTGCTTCTGGTGTTGTGGACATGACGGGTACCCTCATTCAGTAAGTGATACAAAGCCTCGGTGAGGCAATCCATGATTCAGTATGTAATCAGCTCCCTGGCTACTGAATACCTCCTCAGCGGAGGCACATTTTACCAGTGCGACGGGCTGTCGTGAAAGGCGAAGGGTACCGCAGCCTGACAGGCTTTATCAATTGGCAAAGTATTCTAATGACCATGCATTGTCTGTGTAGTCATCCAGGTAACAGACGGTCGATTACCGGTATGGCGAACGATCCTCCCGAAGCGGGGGAGAGCGGTGATGTTCAAACCCGGTGGATGGGGCGAGGCAGTCGGGTTTCTGTGCGATCATCTTCCTCTCACAGTGGCTAGTCCTGCCGCTTGCCTGCCTGGCTGGAGATGGGGGTAGGATATTTAAGGACAACCCAGTAGGTGGAGAATATGAAAGTCAGAATCACCACGGACTGTATCAGGTAGGATGCCTGTTGCCCGATATGGCCTGACAGCAAGGCACTATAGGCAACCAGCAGGGAAAACTCGCTGGCCTGACCGAGACGTACACCGAGTTCCGCGGCCAGGGGTTCCTTTTCTCCCATCATATGGAATCCGAGTTTGAACGCGAAGGGCTTGGCCAGCATCAGGACCAATGTCAGGAAAAGGCTGGTCAGAAGGATATGTTGTGTCAGTAGAAAATCAAAGCTGGCGCCAATGGAAAAAAAGAACAGGATCAGGAAAAAATCCCGGAGTGGTTTCAGGTCTTCGGCGATGATCAGGGCGATGGGTACGGTTGCCAGCGAGACACCGGCAACAAATGCCCCCATCTCATAGGACAGGCCCAGCAGATGTGCGACACCGGCGCATAGCAAGCCCCAGCCGAGGGATAGCAGGAAGGAGTACTCGCGGATCGTGTCGAACCTTATGAAAAGGGCAGTTATGGCATAACGGACAATCAGGAAGGCGCCGGTGCTCATCAAAACCAGTTTCAGCAGCAGGAGCAAGGCCGTCATGGTGACATTTTCAGCCTGTCCGCCGGATATGATGAGGATGATGATAATCGCGATGATATCCTGCAGCAGCAGGACGCTGACCATCAGTTCACCGGTATGCTTATGATGCAGTGCGGTGGTCGGTATGAGCTTGAGGCCGACGATAGTGCTGGAGAACATCAACGCGGCTCCGATGATCAGGCTTTCCTTGAGGGAAAAGCCGGACAGTAGCGTCACGATCATGCCCAGAAGGAGAAAGATGATGCTGGTCGCCAGAGTGATAATGGATATCTTGCCGAACAGCTTGTACAGCCGGTCGGGGCGCAGGTTCAGACCGATCAGAAACAGCAGCAGGATGATTCCTACCCGGGACAGCCTCTCGATATGCTCGGCATTCAGGATAATGCCGCTGCCCAGGGGGCCGATGGCCATTCCCAGGGCGATATAGGCCAGGATGATCGGCTGCTTCAAAAACAGGAACAGGGTGGCGAAGATCGCTGCACCTGCAAAAATCACCGCCAGTTGAAGAATAATATTCTCGAAGCCCGTCATGGCGTTTTTGCGGATTGTCTGGCTGAGTCACACTCAGTCCGGACAATCCATGCATTCCACCTTGACGCGGAGTCCCCCGCTATGGGTCGCCGAGGATGTACCGGAACGGGCAATCCCGCTGCGCGTGTCCTCGGCAGAAGAGTGGATGCCGCCAAGATCGATCCAGTCTCCCAGCTTGCCACGAACGGCAGTACCGGTCTGTTGTGAGTGCAGGGTATTCGGGTTCCAGCCCGAGCGATCATTCTGTTGCAGGATCTTCAGTGTCACAGAATCTCCACTTAGCCTGGGTAGTACATAGAACCCGCCGGTTTGTGTGCCGGAGCCGATCTGCCGGCGATTGTGTGGATTCCCGCCTCGAAGGCCTGGATGCCTTTCCTGAAGGGGTGATGATAGTCCGGTATGAATAAATGCAGGATATCCCTCCAGTGCCTGGACCTGCTGTTCGCGGTAGTGCGTGGTTTTACCCTGCGAGGCGTGTGCGCTGATGCTCGCCCGTGTCCTGTCCCCGGGTCGACCGGGAGAGTTGATGCTTGCCCGGTTGTCGCCACTCTTTATGTCCACGCTGGCTGCGTATCCGGATGCATCGGTTTTGTCCCGGCCCGTTGTTTCCAGCGTGATTAACAGTCGATGCGGTGGCAGGTCGATTTCTTCGAGCAGCCTCCTGATATCGCGCAGACGTTCCGGCGAGGCCTTGACGATCAGGTGGTTGCCTGTACCGGTTACCGAGCCATCCCCGCCGGCAAAGGGTCTGACAATCGGCAGCACTTCATCCACCGGACGGGATTTCAGGGTGATGACCTCGATTGGGTAATCGGCGAAAACACCCGGACTGCCCAACAGGCAGGCCAGCAGCAGTGCAAGGAGTCGGAGTGAACGAGTATGCATGTTACGGTCCTTCGGCAGGTGAATGATAGTATAACGGTCGCCAGACGGCTCGGGTACTGAAATATTCATTTCCCCAGGCTCCTGCCGGATAGACTGTGTACCCTTTGATAACGGAATGATTTATCATTGGTTCCCTGGTGACAGACCCTTCGGTTGTGCACCGTGTTGATGATACCGGACAGTCATGGATTCAGAACGAAAACAACGGTTGATTGTCGGCATCACGGGCTCGAGCGGTGCAATCTACGGGATTCGCCTGCTGGAGGTGCTCCAGCAGATAGACGGGATCGAGACCCACCTCGTCATGAGTAGTGCGGGTATGCGCACCATCGGTCTGGAAACCGATTACCCCATTGAATCCGTCAGGTCACTGGCCGACAAGCAATATCACATCAGTGATGTCGCGGCAGCCATTTCCTCTGGTTCCTTTCGTACCATGGGTATGGTGGTCGCTCCCTGTTCAATGGGATCCCTGGCGCGAATTGCAAATTCCTTTGCCGATAATCTATTGATCCGCGCGGCGGATGTGGTACTCAAGGAACGGCGCAGGCTGGTGCTCGTGCCCCGGGAGACACCACTTCACCTTGGACATGTCCGGAATATGCAGCGCGTGCTGCAAATGGGTGGCATAGTAATGCCGCCAATGCCTGCTTTCTATCATCGTCCGGAAACCCTGGACGATATCATCAACCAGAGTGTCAACAGAATCCTGGATCTACTTGGTATCGAGTTGGAAAAGGACCTGTTTCAGCGCTGGAAAGGGACGGCAGAGTAGAACACGATCAGGATTCCAGCAGGTTCAGTGTGGTCCTGATGACGCCCTGTAAAGTCGACCTGGGAAATCCGGCCTTGCCCATAACCATCATTCCGGCAACTGCAGCCGTGATCGAGGAAGAAACACCGTTGACATCCAGGTCGGCGGGCAGGTCACCGTTCCTGCGCGCATCCAGCAGGCGTTTGTGGATTGCCTTTTTCATTTGTCCAATCATCTCTTCTACCAGTGCACTTGAACTGTCATCATGTTGCTCGCTCTCCAGAATTGACAGAACGACCAGGCAGCCACCGGGTGTCCTGCTGTCGTAGTGCATATCGACGATTCCTTGCATCAGCGCCCGTATCCCCTCGCGTGCCGTAGATGCATTGTTCAGTTTTGCAACCAGGTCGTGCAGCACGGTATTGCGGTAACGGATAATTGCCTTTTCGAACAGCTTGCGCTTGTTTCCGTACGCATTGTAGATACTGGTGCGCGCGAGTCCAGTCGCGGACTCGAGATCCTGTAGCGAGGTACCCTCATACCCCTTCTCCCAGAAGGTCCTCATAGCGGCATCCAGTGCCTTTTGTTCATCGAATTGTTTGTTTCTGGGCATTGTCAGTCTTTCCGAATACCGATTCTAGCTTATTC
>JARFQV010000303.1 GCA_029287615.1 Pseudomonadota bacterium
ACGGCAGCGGCATAGTATTCCGCCAGTGCCTCGATCTCTTCCTCGGTCAGGGCCTGGGCGACGTCACGCATGCGCGAATAGACATCGTTGGCACGGTCGCCCTCCTTGAATTCGGTCAGGGTATAGATCAGGTATTCCGGGTACTGTCCGGTAAGGGCCGGGTGATCGAACTGCCCGCCACCTCCCCTCCTGCCATGACAGGAGGCACAGGCCTTGAGCAGGCGCTGTGGATCACCGTGAAAGACCAGCCGCAGAACCGCCGGATCGGTGGTTCGGTCCGCTGGCGCCGGTGCCGGTATCAGGGAAGCGAACCAGACCGCCAGGTCCGCCATCTGCTGGTCATCCAGTTTCTTGACTGCCTTGCGCATGTCCCGGTCGTCGCGGTTGCCATCCTTGTAATCCCTGAGCTGCTTGTAGAGGTAGCTCGCCCGCAGGCCGGCGATATTGACGTCCTCCGGATCATCCGAGACCCCGGCATCTCCATGACACCTGGCGCATTTTCCGGAGCTGGCCAGTTCCTCGCCCCGGGCCGGATCGGCAGAGGCCAGCAGCCGCAGGGTGGTACTGTCAAACGCCACCTCGGAGGAGGGCCCGGCGCTCGCGAGCGAGGTGCACAGCACCATGCCGGCAACCACAGCAATGAATCGCATCATCGTCATATACTCCATGGTACCGTACCGTGGGTTTCCATCAGGAAGAACTGGGCAATGGGGTAGCCGTAACTGGCGATCATATAGACCACCACCAGGAGGGTCCAGAATCCGAAACCGTTCATCAGGCGTGGCATGCGCAGGATGGAATGGAGCGGCTCGGCATATTCCAGCTCCAGATTCGACTCGGCCTGCGCATTACCATGGGTCTTTACCAGAACGAGGATCAGCATCAGCGCGGAGATCAACAGAATAACGCCACCGACGATCATGGCCACCTCATTGGGCTGCCACATCTCGACCAGCGAGGCATCATAGGGTGTTGAGGAGATCCGGCGCGGCTGGCCATCCAGCCCGAGCTGATGCCAGGGCAAGGTCAGTACCAGTATACCGATAAACCACAGCCATAGCTGGGTGAGGGCCATCCCGTTGGATTGCAGCTGCCGGCCGGTCATCTTCGGCCACAGATGATAGGCGATGGCAAAATACATGATCACCACGGTACCACCGAAGATCAGATGGAAGTGCCCGGTGACCCACTGGGTATTGTGAACCATGGCATTCATGGCATAGCTGGCATTGATCATGCCACCGAACCCGCCCACGGCCAGCATCAAGAACCCGAGCCCTGCGGCGGTGACCATGGGATTACTCCAGGGCAGGGCGCCGATCCAGCCGAACAGTCCCTTGCCGCCGCGCAGTCGCCCGGCGATCTCCAGTGATGCAATGATGGTAAAACCTGTGATCAGGGTGGGCACGGCCACCATGAAAGTGCCGGTCATGTGCAGAAACTTCCAGCCGGCGGCCTGAAAGGGGTCCATGTACAAATGGTGAAAACCGATGGGCACCGAGAAGACCAGCAGCATGATGAATGCCACACGCCCCATCTGGTCACTGAACAATCGTCCTCCGGCCGCCTTGGGCAGCAGGGTGTACATGGCGATATAGGCGGGAAACAGCCAGAAGTACACGATCGCGTGCAGGGTCCATGAGAACAGGGTACGCGCGAGCCCGACGTCTACGGTCTCGATCAGGCCCAGAGACCAGGGGATAAGCTGAAACAGCACCTCTGAGGCAACCCCCAGACTGGTGATCACCCACATGATGGCGTTGGCGACGGTTCCGTACATGGCCAGCGGTACGGTTTCACCCGGATGGGCCCGTTTCCACACGGCCATCATCATGATCATCTCCAGACACCAGATCCAGGATCCAACCACCAGCAGCGTGGCGCCGATATAAAACGCGGGATGGGCCTTCAGGGGCGGATAGAAGGTGTAGAGCACCGAGGCATGCCCGGTGAGCAGGGGTACGGCCGCAGTCAGGACACCGGCCACGGACAGCCAGAACCCGAACCATGCCAGTGGCTTGTTCCAGACCTTCTGCCCGAGACTGGTCGTTGCCGTGTAATAACCAAAACCCATGACCAGAAAGGTAGTCAGCACAAATGCCATGAGCACCCCGTGCGTGGATACCGAGGCAAAGTACAGCTCGGGTGACTCAATGGCCGGAAACGTTCCGCTGCGCTCCGCTACCTGATAGACCCCCAGCACGACCGCGGCCAGAAAGGCGATAAAACCGACCCACATACTGGCCAAAGCCAGCCCGGCTGCCTTGTCATCATTCATGATGATTGCCCTCCCTCGTTTTTTGGCACGACAACCAGGCGGGACCACATCGAGTCATGTCCCAGCCCGCAGTATTCATTGCACAGCAGGGAAAACTCCCCCGTTTCAGGAAAGGTGGTGTTCACCTCGGAGATATAGCCCGGTACGATCATGGTCGCCATGTTGGTATTGGGGACATGGACGCCATGCAGGACATCGGCGCTGGCGATCCGGAGGGTCACCGGGGTATCAACCGGCACCTCGATGCGGGGCGGATAAAATCCATAGCGCGCCGCCACCATCGTTACGGTAACCGTTCCATCGGGATTGGCCTTCACCCCCAGATTATCCTCGGCGAATTCCTCGGTCAGGTGCAGGCGGGAGGAATCTATCGTCTCGACGTTGCTCGGCGGGTGAATATTGCTGGCAATAGCGTAGTATCCCAGCATTCCGCCCATCACGATGGCGAGGAAAAGCGATATCCATACCCATTTCCTCTCCAGCGGGTCTTCGCAGATATGCTTCAGCGGATCCATCTAGTTCACCGGTCCGTGTTCGAGAAACATGCCGAAAAACATGAATGCCCAGCCGGCGAACATCAGCGCGCTAATCAGCAGCATCAGCGCAAAGGTACCCCAGGGCAGGCTGTTGAGGATCTTCTGTTCCTCTTCAGGGCTCAATTGATTCACTATCAGGCTCCTCCTTGCTCTTTAAAACCGGTTATTGCGTACTCATGGTTCGGGGAACTGCACTCTGGTGCGGGAAGCCGGCAGATTACCTGCCTGTGCCCGGGGCTTCTGTCAGCGCCCGGGCCTATGACCTCCCCCGTAGGCACAATATTCCACGAAGAAACTGTGAATTTCAAGCAAAAGGCAGTAGCATGAATTCTGATACCTGAAATCGTGACACGGGCAACCGATGGCAGACAATCCCGGCAGAAAAGACAGGCACAAGGATACCGGCTTCAATGACACCGCGCGGGATCACACCGGTCTGCTGGAGCAGGCCGAGCACTACATCTACTTGGCTGCCGGGTATATCCTGGTCATAGCGGCCGCCGGCCTGCTCATCGTAGCGGTAATCGAGATGAGCGAAAAGATTCTGGGTGGCCAGTATGCGGAGGCCATCGTGCATCTGCTGGATCGGGTTCTGCTGGCCCTGATGCTGGCGGAGATCATCTATACCGTCGGACGCATTGCGCGCACACAGCAACTCGAGACCGAGCCATTCCTGATTGTAGGTATAATCGCGGCCATTCGGCGTATGCTGATTATTACTGCGGAAAGCGCGGGGCATGTTAATCTGAAAGACCCGAAATTTCAGGCCATCCTGGCGGAACTGGGTCTGCTGGCCCTGATTATCCTCTTGCTTGCCTGGGCCATGCGGCTAATCCGGGCAGACCGCTAGCCTGCAGAATAGCTTGCCTGCGCAGATCCAGCGTATCTCCCAGCCGTTCATATCCCGCATCCGGAATCCGTACGGAGGTTGATACGACAGACTCCATCAGCTAATGTGATTCGTTAGAGAAATCGGACCAAGATTGCAGGTGCGGATTGAACCGGACGGCATTACATCCTGTTTCACGGGTAGTTAAGAATAATGCCGGCAGAATACCGGTACCCCGACAGTCTGGCAGCACTTGCTCATCGAACGCAATCATCCATCGGATGCGGTTCAATCTGTATCATCGCGGAAACAGACGGTAGTATTCATCAACGGCGCAACATGCATGGCAAGGTCACAAACAGTGATAGCCGGACCTGCATTTTGTTACCAGTTTCAATCAAGAGAGGAGAAACCATGATGTTCCCGATAAAAACATCCATTGCACTACTGGGATCGGCCTTGATGTTGCAGGCCGCATCCTTGTCCGCCGCACCCACGGCAACCATGCTGGCCGATACCTGTGCCGGCTGTCACGGTACCGATGGCGCCAGTGTGGGTCCGGCAACGCCGAGCATCGCCGGCCTCTCGGAGGCCTATTTCAACGATACCATGCTGGCCTTCAAGAGCGGAGACCGG
>JARFQV010000359.1 GCA_029287615.1 Pseudomonadota bacterium
ATAGCGCTGCCAGAAACAGAAACTGCACCAACTGGCAATGCCTGAATCCGGTCAATCAATGATAGGCACTCATCCAGCACCGGCTCATGCGAGGGAAGCTGGTCCAGCATATTTTCCATCAATACCACACTTTCATTCAAAGCCTGAATGCCTTCTGCCGGCACCTGCTGCGATGCATCCTGAAGCAGGCCGAAATACCTGTGGATCTCTCCGGCCAAAGCGGAAAACGAGTCCACTTCTGCCATCTTCGCGCTGCCATTCAATGTATGCAGGATCCTCATCAGATCTTCCGTAACAGTACAGCCTTCCTCGCTGGCATGACATGTTTCCGAGTATTCACGAAGTGCGGCAAGATGACTGCGGGTTTCCTTGTTGAAAATCTCATACAAGGTGTGATCCATACCTGATGACACTGTTTCCTCATTGTCCGGAATCTCGTTCTCATAAAACGAGTCATTACCAGATAAACCAATATCCGGTTCCACTGAGGTTGAATCCCTATCGCTGACTTCTACCACTTCCATATCACCAGATTCACCGTCCAGACACTCACCGGTACTCAGTCGCCGGGCTGCGCGCATCATACCGGAAATGTCCAGTGTCGGTCTGATACCTTCCTTGATCTGCGCCAGTAATTCGGATAATGGCTTGTCGATACCCCTGAGCAGGTTTTTCAGTCCCTCACTCGCCTCAATCGTATTATCAATCACTCCGTTGAGCAGGTTTTCGTATTCCCACGCAAACTCGCCAATATACGTTGCCCCGACCATACGACCGCTCCCCTTGATGGTATGAAAGGAACGTCGTATTGTTTGAAGCGCATCCATGTCACTGTCGTTTTCCAGCCAGGAAGGAAGCAAATTCCGGATAACTTCAATTACCTCTTCAGCTTCCTCGATAAAGATTTCCAGAATCTCCTGATCTACCTCACTACCTATAACGGCCAGTTCATCTTCGGAATCTCCATTCCCGCTTTCATTTGAACCTTCTGAACTGACAGCAGAATGTGCTTCCATCAACTCATTCGATTCCGGCTGGACTGGATCAGCCTCCGCGCCTGTTAGTGTTACTTCTTCATCGGAATATTCCCTGTTATCTACCAGGTCGACATCAAAATCTTCATGGTCATTGAAATCAACTTCGCTATCAGGATCTGCAACCGTATCAGTTGAAACATGCGATCCGGATTCTTCTTCTGTTTCCTGACTGACATCACAGGATTCGACAGTCAATTGCGGCACATTGCATCCCAGTGATTTCAGGCTGCGCTCTGCAACTGACAAGATCTGAGCATCCGATCCATGCTGGTCTTTTATCGATTCAAGATAATATTCAATACTACAAATCGAGTCGGCAAGGAGATCAAGATGTTCGGTCTCCGGCGTATTCTGATTTTCTATCAGATTGCTACTGATATAATCATTCAGAGCGCTTACCAGTGATGATGCATAGTCCTCACCGAGCAGTTGCAACCCGCCCTTGATCTGGTTGAAATAGCCAGGGACATTCTCAAGCTGCCCGATGTCTGCAGGCTCACTGATTATAAATGTGTTTATCTGCTCCTTGGCAGCAGCAATATCTGAAACCACTTCATCGATAACGACATTCATTACCTGCCGGTAGGCTGGATCGATATCGTCGCCAGTATTCCCTGAATCAGAGAATTCGGCATATTCCGATCCGCTGGAACAAGGCATACCACTCAATGAGGATTCCACATAGAGCAGGGTACTGGCGATATCCATCAATTCATCATCACAAAGCTCACGTTCTCCCGCCAGCATCTGCTCAACTGCCAGCTTGTTTTCCAGGATTATTTCATTCGCATTGTCAAGACCGAGCACGCCCAGTGTATTAGCAAGATTGTGAAGATTTTCTATCAAAGGGGACAAATCATTGATGTTACCGCTACTGCTTCTGATAAAAATATCGAGAGAATCTTTTACATTTTCCAGTTCATCCCTGATTTCTGCTGCAACTGTATTCATCAACTCCTGATTACATCCGGTAATGCTTTCCATCGCCTTACTGACAACAGACTGGTCCGGCAGGGTGTGATCGATTCCGAATGCTTGCCTGATCTCTATCAAACCAGGACTGTCCTCTCGTGATCGCCCGATGCATACCAAAAGATTGCGCAGCAGATCCTGCTGTGCCGCTCCAGTGAAATCTGCATCCTTGTCATCTATGATCCGCTTGATTTCACGATCGAGCTTGCCTAGTAAAAATTTCAGTGAAACATCAGCCGGTTTGCCAGGTTGATTCTCACCGGTGAGTGACTCTATGGCGCAGGAGGCGACCCACCAAAACCGTGCAGTTGCTTCATCTGTGGCGCTCGCCAACAGTCTGCCGGATACCTCAGCCATCCCAGCAATTGCATCGGCAGTATCCTTCCCCTTGTACCATGCCAGCAGAGAAGCCTGAAACAGGTGCCTGCTCTCCCGCGCCTCATCTTGCATGGATTTCGAATTCTGTTCAGCAGGATTAAAGACATTATCCGGCACCGAAACATCGATAAACGGGAAGTATATATCGCCCTCACTGAGAGCAACTTTCCCACGAGCCTTTCTTAACTCATTGACAACCGGTAAAAGTGCACCGGGATAATCACGATGCCTGGTACTAAGGTAATCGAGATAATCCGGGTACTGGAGGGTTGCCCGCATGACCCCATCCAGTATCTCACCATTATTATCTGCATTTCCCTCCTGCAGAATTTCAGTGGCACGAATCAGTTCGCCGGCCAGTAATTCTGCTCCGGTAATTTCAACCATACGTGCGGTACCATGTACCTGACGCATAGTCAGCACGAATGACTCCAGTGAACCGGCATCATCCGTATCATCAAGATAGGCTTCCAGTTGATGCCTGGCCTGACGGACTGTTTCGACAAGCTCCTTTAGAACCAGGCCCAGCTTGTTGTCATCAATGACTTCATTCATCTTTGTACCTGCGCGGACTGAATGTTGTAAATGCTACAGCTCAAGGCCGTACTACATGGAGTATCCATGTAGTACCATGCTGACTGCTGGTAAATGCCCTGGAATTCACACCGGTAGCAAATCACCGTGTTGAAACTGAATAGACTGGTCTAGTCTGGCTGATTTACTGAGGCAGCTTGAAACCGGAGACTGATTTATCAAGTTCCTGTACCAGCCTGGTAAGATTACCGATGGATTCGGCGGTCTTGTTGGTACCTACTGTAGTTTGTGTAGTGATGTCCTGAATACCGTGCATGGTATTTGAAATGTTGGTCGCCACACCGGATTGCTGGCGAGCAGATCCGGAGATACCCTGGATAAGGTCTGCCAGTTGTTCCGAGACATTTTCTATTTCCTCGAGTGCCTCACCAGCATCCTCAGCAAGCTTGGCCCCGTTTACAACCCCGGTTGTACTCTGCTCCATGGAAATGACTGCTTCCTTGGTATCCGTCTGGATGGTTTTGACCAGTGCCTCGATCTGCTTTGTAGCATTACCGGATCGCTCAGCAAGTCGTTGAACTTCATCAGCCACCACGGCAAACCCGCGACCGGCTTCACCTGCCATTGCTGCCTGGATGGATGCATTCAGTGCCAGAACATTCGTTTGTTCTGAAATGTCATTGATCAGCTCGACGATATCACCGATTTCCTGTGAACTCTCACCAAGGCGCTTGATCCGTTTCGAGGTTTCCTGTATCTGCTCGCGGATCATATCCATACCCTCTATCGTGCGCTGTACCGTATCTCCGCCTTTTTTGGCGATCTCAACCGATGACAGGGCTACCTTGGCTGATTCGTCGGCAGAATCCGACACCTCGTCCATGGATTTGGTCATATCATTAATAGCTACAGTTGTGGAATTGATGTCCTTTAACTGCTGCTTGCTCGATTCTGCAAGCTGTTGCGTTGTCATCTGTGTCTGCTTGACTGAGGTAGAAACCTGAGTTGATGTATCATTGATCGTCATAACAAGGCCACGAAGTGCATCGATCGCAAAATTAATCGAGTCTGCAATCGAACCGGTAAAGTCCTCACTGACGGTTGTATGCATCGTCAGGTCGCCATCAGCAAGGTTTTGCATTTCATCCAGCAAACGAAGAATCGCTTCCTGGTTATGCTCGTTTTCCTTTTCAACCAACTGGCGTCGACGCTGCTGAACCTTGTACATTTCCAGCCCCATCCAGAACAGTATGAACATGGCAATAGCGCCAAAGATATAGGCAAGTGGAGTTTGTACAAGGCGTGATTCTGCTGCCTTTACATAGGCTTCCTGCAATGAGGTAGCTGCATTGAACAATGCTTCGCTTTGCGCCGCCACCTCATTCGCAGCACGCTGTATACCCAGCAATTCCTCCGAGCTTTCGAGCAACTCACCTGCATGGTCACTAACCACACTGAATAACAACGCTATTTCCCGCAGTTTATTCTGTGCCTCTTTGTCATTAATGACCTGTATTCCCTTTCCACCCCGGATCATACCTTCAAGCACCTTGCCAAATTCTGTTGTATCCTCACTAAAAGCAGCCGTAGCAGCCTCAGCCTCATCTCCCGATAGCACCTTGTTGAAATTGTTCACGATGCGCTGACTTAACATGGACTGGCGACTTGCAATCCTGATCATATTCGGACTTGCACCCTGTTTGACGAGGATATCGACAACATCTTCAGAATGGCCGAGAAGCTGGGGCATTACTTCGTTGATCACCTTTGCAGTATCGGTAATAGACAAAATCAGATCCCGGCCGGTCAGGACTTCATTTACGCTGTAACGAAATCCTCTCCAGCGATCATCGAGATACATCAATTCCTGCGCCACAGGCTCGGGGCTTGCGGGCAAGCCGGTGTATTCGTTACCCATACGCTCCAGTTCGAGTATGGTTACAAACCTGTTCTTTGAATCAGTCAGGCCATTAAATGCCTCTTCACTTCCTGAAACCGCCTTGAGGGCATACTTTGCAAGCTTCTGGGACAACACCTGTTGTTCACTCGTATAGTTGATATACTGGTTGTCATATCCTATCTCTCTCGAAACATGGACAAAAACAGCAACCATAGCGCCCATCGACAACAGCAGCAATCCAACAAGTGATGTCATCCGCTTATTCGAACTCAATCTTGCAAATGTTTCTTTCTGTGATTTCATGGTCTATCTCCTGACCGGTTTTTCCTGGATACCTGGGTGCAGCTGTATTTGATTATCTGGAAGATTTTTGCAGTACCCGCTTGAATCCTTCCAGCCATAGTCCGTAATGCCTATACTGCTGCCTGCTGAAAGTGTTGAGACTCTGCAAGCCTGTGCAAACTGAACACGGGCCAGTACTCATTACCACGACGAAACCCGTATTTGATAAACGGTTTGACTGAATCGTCTTCCATACTAATTTCTTTTGTATATTCTTCTTCTTCAAATTGCGTCAAGCCAAGCACCTCATCAACGATTACACCGGCAAGTAATCCAGCATGCCTTATAACCATCACCCGACTCTGACGGCTTGAACGTACAGGTTTGTCTCTCAGGTATTTACCAAGATCGATTACAGGAAGTAGTGTGCCGCGTATATTTGCAATACCACTTACCCAAGACTTGGTTCTGGGTACCATGGATAATTCCGGGCAGGAATGTATCTCGACTACCTCATGAAGTGGCGTTACAACTCTGTGCTCGCCTGTACGGAATGCAATTCCATTCCATTCATCCTTGACCTTAACCTGCTGCGGAAGTCCATAGGCATTATCATTTGCCTGTTTTTCAATACCCTTAAGCAGTGAAATTACGTCTATTTCCCGATTCCCTGACATACCGTTCTTCCTTATGGATAAATCAATTAGTCAAGGTACTGTTGATGATGCTGATAAGGTCATTCTCGGAAACCGGCTTGGTGACATAATCCTTGGCCCCCTGCCGCATTCCCCATACCTTGTCAACTTCCTGGTTTTTCGAAGTTACTATAATGACCGGTATGTCTGCTGTTTTCGGATCACTGGTCAATTGTCTCGTCGCCTGAAATCCATTAAGACCCGGCATCACAATGTCCATGAGGATCAAATCAGGTTTTTCCAAACGTGCCTTTTCAATACCTTTATAACCACTATCAGCCATCAAGGTATCAAAACCATTTTTCTCCAGCATACTTTTTAGAACATGAGCATCTGTCGGCGAATCATCGACAATCATGATTTGTGCCATGTCTGCATCCTCTTGATCTACTCTTAACAAGCTGTGCAAGGACAGCTACCCTGCCAGGCAATCACTGCAATTTCGCCGATGTTCAATCAGGCTTTTTCACATAATCCCTGAGCACACCCAGAAGTTCGTCACGTGTGAACGGTTTTGTCAGATACTGGTCTGATCCAACAATTCGCCCTTTTGCCCGATCAAACAACCCATCCTTGCTCGACAGCATGATTACAGGTATGTGCTTGTAATTCCGGTTATGCTTGATCAAAGCACATGTCTGATAGCCATCCAGCCTGGGCATCATGATGTCCACAAATATCAGGTCTGGCTGGTGATCAGCTATCTTCGCCAGCGCTTCGAAGCCATCATTCGCTGTTACCACGTCGCAGCCTTCCTTCTTCAGCAGACTATCAGCCGTCCGGCGAATGGTTTTACTGTCATCAATCACCATCACCTTGACACCATCAAGATCAGCAACCGCCGTGAGTTCTGACACATCGTTTTCCATCTGTGGTTCACAGACTGGTTCCTCTATGGTGTTTTGCATAATCTGGGTCAATCCTGTTCAATAAAATGCTCTGAATATCAATCCATTAAAAGCAAACATGGCTTGATCACCATCCGGTAGCATGCACTACACACCGGTCGAAGCCGAATGCGTATAATTACTACCGGAACCCCGGTTCCATTACTATTCAATACAGCTAACCCCACATATCGTCCGTGGCATCAATAACTTTATGACATCATCGGTATTGCGAAAGTCAATGATTTTCCAGCAGGATTACACTCTGGCCAGGAATGGGTAAATATCTTATGAGTAGAACAATCGGGATAGTGATGGACCCTATTGGATCGATCAATATCAAAAAGGACAGCAGCTTCGCCATGTTGCTTGCAGCCCAGGCACGTGGGTGGAGTATCGCTTACATGGAGCAAAGCGATCTGTTTCTGCGAGATGGATTGTGTCATGCAAGAATTCGGGGGCTTCGTGTAGAAGATAAAACAGACTGCTGGTTTGAATTCACGGATGAGAGCCTGAAACCGCTTTCCATCCTTGACGTTGTACTATTGCGGAAAGACCCACCGGTGGATACCGAGTATTTCTATACCACCTATATGCTGGAACGCGCCGAAACCGGGGGCACGCTAATCGTGAACAGGCCATCCAGCATTCGCAGTTCCAATGAAAAACTGTTTACCTCATGGTTTCCACACTGCTGCCCCCCTACTCTTGTCAGCCGCTCCATGCGAAGACTGCGTTCATTTCTGGATGAGCACGAAGATATTATCCTCAAACCCCTGGATGGCATGGGTGGGGCCTCTGTATTTCATGTCAGCAGTAAAGATCCCAATATCAGCGTAATCCTGGAGACATTGACAAAAAACGGGACCAAATCCGCCATGGCACAGCTTTATTTGCCTGAAATCAAGCAGGGTGACAAGCGAATACTGCTGATTGACGGCGAACCCGTACCCTATGCACTTGCACGAATACCTGCGCCGGGAGAAACGAGGGGGAATCTTGCTGCGGGAGCCACTGGCAAGGGAATCGAGCTGAGCAAACGCGATCGCTGGATCTGCAACGAGGTTGGCCCTGTATTGCGCGAACGCGGGCTGGTATTCGTAGGAATAGACGTAATCGGTGACTATCTGACCGAGATCAATGTTACCAGCCCCACCTGCATCAGGGAGCTGGACAAGATTTATGGTCTTGATATTGCTGGAGATTTAATGAATAACATAGAAAATCGACTCGAGTAGGCATGGTTTGTACACACTGCAATTTACCGCAACAACCGGATGTCACCGGCGTCAAATCGCGAGCATGCCAACCAGTTTTATTACCCTGGCAATCCGTATCATCCGCGTTGCATCCCTGCATGCCGACATGAAGTACAACTACTGCTTTCTGGCCCAGATCATAACCTGCATCTGTCTTCTTGGTGCATGCAAAGGAAATGCAGAGCCCGAATACAATAACCAGTTTTTTGCTTTTGGGACTATTATCGATATAACGATTTACGGGATGGACAAGGATCGTGCATCGGCAGCATCCGGACAAATAGAACAAATCTTTCTTGATATTCACAAATCCTGGCATGCCTGGCAGGAAAGCGATGTTACACGGCTGAATGAAAGTATTGAATCCGGTTTGCCAGTCGTTCTCGATCGGGATCTGGCTTTGCTGCTGAAAAAATCTATCGGTCTTGGAATACAGAGTGAAGGATTATTCAACCCGGCTATCGGGAAGCTCGCTGAACTGTGGGGTTTCCATAATGACGAGATGCCCGCCGGCTCGCCACCTGATTACGAGTCCATTCAGGGATTTTTACAGACATCTCCTGACATACATTCCCTTGTGCTGGATGAGAACAAACTGGTCCAATATGACAGGAATATACAGCTTGATTTTGGCGGTATAGCCAAGGGCTTTGCCATAGACATCGCCATAGGCCATTTGCGAGATCTCGGGATCAACAATGCCATTGTCAATGCAGGCGGTGACCTGCGTGTTATTGGTCGTCACGGAAACCGCCCGTGGAATATCGGCATTCGCAGTCCGCGAGGTAACGGGATCCTTGCTTCACTGAGTATTGATGGCGATTATAGTATCTTTACCTCGGGTGATTATGAACGATTCTATGAGTATGAGGGCAAACGCTACCACCATATACTGGATCCGCGTACTGGCTATCCAGCTGATAGCATGATTTCGGCAACGGTAATGCATACCGATGCAGCAACCGCAGATGCTGCAGCTACAGCGCTGTTTATCGCAGGCCCCGAACACTGGTATTCAGTAGCTCGCGAAATGGGTATCAGATATGTCATGCTCGTTGATTCAGACGGAAAGATCCACATGAACCCTGCGATGGCAAAAAAAATTCACTTTGAAATCGAACCGATACCTGAAATCGCATTGAGCCCGCCCTTGCAATGACACGCCCTGACTGGTTACTGATCATCATTACACTGGCCATATTGCCGATGATTTATGAACGGTTATGGCGTACATCCGGTGAGGCCGAATATCTGGTGATTTACACCCCTGAATCCGGCAGGCAGCAACATGACCTGCATGAGGATCGGCTGATCAAGGTAGCGGGAGTCCTCGGCGAAAGCGTAGTAGAAGTCAGAAACGGTCATACACGCTTCAGCAAAGCACCATGCCCGGGGAAATACTGCATGCATAGTGGATGGTTAACAGAATCCGGACATATCACAGCATGCCTGCCCAACCGGGTCAGTATACAGCTTGCGGGTGACATGCAGCGATTTGATGCTATAAATTTCTGAGGGGATTATCCTGTAGAATTTTTCATACATCATTCCATGATTATACAAACCACGGATAACGACCACAGAATCGCCTGGCTTGCTGCACTCGCCATTGCTATCCATATCATGGAAAGCTCACTACCGAGCCCCGTACCCGGAATCAAACCGGGATTGTCCAATGTCATCACTATAATCGTACTGATCCGGCTCGGATGGAATGCTGCCGCCTGGATCAGCATAATGAGAGTACTTTGCGGCAGTATCATCCTGGGCACTTTTCTATCACCGACCTTCATAATGAGTCTGACCGGCGCTGTATGCAGCATGATTGTTCTTTATGCCGGCACTCGTCTTCCAGGTACCGGCTTCGGCCCGGTGGGATACAGCGTCCTTGCTGCGCTGGCCCACATGGCAGGACAGTTTACGGTGGCGTACTACCTGTTCATACCCCATCCGGCACTGCTCCACCTGTTTCCGGTTCTGATTACTGCCGCGCTGATCTTCGGTGTAACCAGCGGTATAATTACGCTTGCCGTAATAAATGGATTGAACGGTGATGGAAATGAATGCTCTACGCAATGATTCTGCTATCGGTACCAGCGACAGACTGGCCTTAACACTCTTTCTTGCTCTCGCTATTCACGCCATTGTAATCCTGGGTATCAGCTTCCAACAGGATGATGACAACACACGCAAAGACAGCCTGCCTACACTGGACATAACCGTGGTAAATAAACGAACCGACCCGCCGGAAGAGGCTGATTATCTGGCGCAGGTCAGTCAGGACGGTGCTGGCAATGTCCCCGAAAAAGTTCGCCCCCAGCAGCCACAAACCGCACAGGCCGCGTCAGCGGTCCATGAGAAACCGGCACCCGAATCAACCCGGGTCATCACCCGTGAAGAATCGAGAACAAAGGTGGAAACGGAGACAGATCCTCCCCCGGACAGTCCCAGGGAATTATCTGCCTCAGAGCTGATTAACCGGAGCATGGAAATGGTCAGTTTGAATGAAGAAATCAATCAATCCATGCTTGCCTACTCGAAACGACCCAAGCAGGTATATATCTCAACCCGGACACGGGAATACAAGTATGCCAACTATATGAATGACTGGGTAAATAAGGTGGAACGCGTCGGCAATCTGAACTACCCGGATGAGGCAAGACGCCAGGAAATATCAGGGAACTTGTTACTCGATGTTTCTATAAACCCGGATGGATCAGTACGCAATATCACCGTCCTGCGCCCATCCGGCCACAAGATAATCGATGAGGCCGCTATCCGAATTGTCAACCTCGCAGCACCTTTCGCACCATTCCCGAATGAAATCCGCAAGGAAGCTGACGTCCTTCATATAACCCGAACCTGGGAATTTTCCAGTAATATTCTGCATAGTAAATAATCACTGGCCACACCTACTTGAACAACATGGCCAATCTGCCTGATACTAGTACTCCATGAGCACCCAATCGGATTATCTGGCAAACCATTTCCTGATAGCCATGCCGGGGCTGTCTGATCCGAACTTTTATCACACAACTACCTATATCTGCGAGCACAATCAGGATGGTGCACTCGGTATTGTCATCAATCGCCCCATGGACCTGAGGCTCCAGGACATACTGGATCACCTCGAAATCCAGGCCGTAACACCGGAGATTTCCAATATGCCTGTTTTCCTGGGCGGTCCGGTTCAGCGTGATCGTGGATTCGTGCTGCATCAACCAGTTGGTGAATGGGAAGCGACACTGAAGGTTACAGAAAATACCGGCCTTACCTCTTCTCGCGACATACTTGCTGCCATTGCAAGGGGTGAGGGTCCTGACCGAACCCTGCTTACACTGGGTTACGCTGGCTGGGGAGCCGGGCAACTGGAGCAGGAAATTGCCGATAATGCCTGGTTGAGCGGTCCTGCTGACACAGATCTCATTTTCACGACTCCGAGTGAAGGTCGCTGGGAAGCGGCGGCAGCCCTGATCGGTGTTGACCTGAATCTGCTATCGGGCGACACCGGCCATGCCTGAGAGTAGCAGATAACTGCTTTGAACCAGGCGCCTGGAGGACGACGGCGGCCATTCCGGTTACAATCAGTATCGTGAGTGATAACAATACAGTAATCGGTTTCGACTATGGAGAGAAACGAATTGGTGTGGCTGTAGGGCAAACCATAACCGGAACCGCATCTGCACTTACAACAATCCATACACGCAAGGGTCGTCCGGACTGGGAATTGATATCCAGCCTGATAGAACAATGGCAACCCGGGTTATTCGTTGTCGGGATACCCAGACATGCGGATGGCAGTGCCCACGCAATCACCCATGCCGCCGAAAGGTTCATCCGCCAGCTTGAAGTGCGCTATAGATTACCGGTCAGTACGATTGATGAACGCCTCAGCTCCCACGAAGCCGGACGGCTGCTCAAGAACACGAACGCAGGGCGTGCCAGAGCCGCTATTGACCCGGTGGCCGCAAAACTGATACTTGAGAGCTGGTTTGAACAACAGGACAGATAAAATGGCTGAATCCGCTGGAAACATTCCAGATACAATAGAACAGATGGCCCAGGACCTTGCTGCGCAGCTTGAAGAGCAGTCGATAGAAAATCCGGTCATGGTTGGAATACACACTGGCGGCGTGTGGATTGCCGAACAACTCCACAATAAACTGAATATAATGGAACCACTGGGCAACCTGGACATCAGTTTTTACCGTGATGATTTCACGCGCATCGGCATGAATCCCCAGGTTCGCCCCTCGAAACTGCCTTTCAGCATAGATAATCAGCATATCATCCTGATCGATGATGTACTGCATACCGGGCGCACCATTCGCGCCGCACTCAATGAGCTGTTTGACTATGGTCGGCCGGCCTCGATCATGCTCGCCGTGCTTGTAGAACGCGGTGGTCGTGAACTCCCCATAGAGGCAAATGTGGTGGGCTGCCGGATGACGCTGGGTAGTAATGAACAGGTAAAACTGATTGGCCCCGATCCCCTGTCACTGGAAATCCAGCAGAGCCCATGACCAGGGATAACAGTCTGCAGGTAGACAAGGATGGAAACCTTCGCCACTTCCTTTGCATCCGCGGGCTAACCAGCAATCTGCTGACTGATATCCTGGATGCCGCCGAATCATTCGCTGGCGTCACGGAACAGACTGTCAAGAAGGTACCGCTACTACGCGGTAAAACGATTGTAAATCTGTTCTTCGAGGCAAGCACCAGAACGCGGACAACTTTCGAACTTGCCGCCAAACGCCTGTCTGCTGATGTCCTCAACATCAGCGTTGCTGTCTCAAGCACAGTAAAGGGCGAGTCCCTGATGGATACACTGAGCAACCTTGAGGCCATGCATGTCGATATGTTCGTTGTACGACATGCAGAAAGCGGATCAGCCCACTTCATCGCCCGCAATGTTGCCCCGCATATCAGCGTCATCAACGCCGGTGACGGACGGCATGCCCATCCCACACAGGCAATGCTTGATATGTTCACCATACGGCGCACAAAGGGTAAGGATTTTGGTCGCCTGCGGGTTGCCATTGTGGGTGACATCCTGCACTCCCGGGTCGCGAGATCGCAGATTCACGCACTGAATCTACTGAATACAGGCGAGGTACGCATCGTTGCTCCGAAGACGCTGATTCCGGCTCATGCTGAAACGCTGGGTGTTCATATCTTCCATGACCTTGAGGAAGGAATCCGGGATGCGGACGTCATTATGATGCTACGCCTCCAGAATGAACGCATGGAAGGCGCACTTCTGCCAAGTGAGCAGGAGTATTTTCAGTTATTCGGCCTGACAGAAGACAAGCTGACTTCCGCCAAGCCGGATGTTACCGTGATGCATCCGGGGCCCATCAACCGTGGCGTGGAAATGGATTCCATTGTTGCTGACGGACCCCGCTCGGTAATCCTGCAACAGGTAAGTCATGGTATTGCAGTCCGGATGGCGGTCATGTCAATGGCTATGCGGCGTGTTGGCATGGGCGGTGAAAGGAATTAGGGCCTGTTAAATGACACTTCACCAAGCTGCTATATTTGAAAGAATCCGGATTCACGGTGGCCGAGTCATTGACCCTGCCAACAATATCGACGAACAGCAGGATCTGTATATTGCAGACGGTACAATACAGGCAACAGGAAACACACCCGATGGATTTACAGCCGACCGGTCTATCGATGCAAGCGGTTGCATTGTTTGTCCTGGCCTGATCGACTTGTATGCGAATCTAAGGGAACCGGGCCAGGAGCACAAGGCTACCATCGCATCGGAATCCCATGCCGCAGCAAGCGGCGGCATCACTACACTGTGTTGTCCGCCAGATACGCAGCCGGTCATAGATACGCCAGCTGTTGTGGAACTGATACGCCTTCGAGCCGAGTCCGCAGGACTATGCCGGGTGCTAACAATAGGGGCCTTAACGCGGGGTCTGCAGGGAGAGCAGCTTAGTGAAATGTCTGCCCTCCTGAATGCCGGTTGCGTAGGTGTGAGTAATGCACGTAACCCGGTTTCCAACACCATGGTGGAAAGACGCGCACTGGAATACGCGGCAACATTCGGGATCACTGTTTTTCTGTTTCCCAACGATCACTGGCTTTCCGGTAGCGGCTGCGCTCATGAAGGCGCTGTCGCGACCCGCCTTGGCCTGCCCGGGATACCGGAAACAGCAGAAACGGTTGCCGTGGCACGAGACCTGGCGCTCATTGAACAGACAGGAATACAGGCACACTTTTGCAGACTAACCACAAACCGGGCCGTTCGGATGGTCGCACGCGCCCAGTTCGACGGACTGCCGGTAACCGCAGACTGTTCACTACCGCATTTATACCTTACAGAAATTGACCTCAGCGATTTTGACAGCAACTGCCATGTTCTGCCCCCCTTACGCACCGTGGAAGACCGTCTGGGCCTGAGAAACGGTCTTGCCAACCGAACGATCTCGGTCATATGCTCTGACCATCAACCACATGAAGAGGATGCCAAGGCAAGACCCTTTCCGGAAACAGAACCCGGAATCTCGGGACTGGAGACCCTGCTTCCGCTCAGCCTGCGCCTGGCAGACGAGGGTATACTCACCCTGTCAGAAGCCATACAGCGATTGACTGCAGGACCGGCAACGGTCATGGGACTACCTTATGGAACACTCTCGAGAGGAGCCAGTGCCGACATCTGCATATTTGATCCAGATGCAGTATGGCAACTCGTACCGGAAACCATGCTGAGCCGCGGGCGCAACACCCCGTTCATGGGATGGCAACTCAAGGGCCGCGTAACGAACACTCTGTTGCAGGGCAGACTGGTTTTCAGCAGGAATGCGGGCTAGGGCCTGTTACCACCAGGAAGATCGCCGCCTTGCTGCCTGCAATCAGGCCAGGCACCAACAGTAGGCGCTTTAGGCGATGCGCGAGGAGAGAAGTTTAGTGATGCCAAATGAACGACGAGTAACGCCGCATGGCCAGATTGCAGGCGCAACCCGAAGGGACGGGGCCAATTTTCCGCAATCCGGCGTCAGCACTCGCTTGTGCAGCGCAACTACACGGCACTCGCGCTGCCTTGTCTTGCGAAAAAATGACCACCGTCGCGACGATATTCTTGGTGGTAACAGGCCCTGGGATGTCCGGTAGGACACATCGCTCCAGCATATTTCTGCAGGACGGGCGTATCCTGTCCAGAACTGCCTTCCCCGGTGATCAGTTCGTATTGCGGGTCCACGCCCCTCTTTGCGCCCGGCACGCAAAACCAGGAAGTTTTGCGCATATTCAATGCGCACCCCATCTTCCCATGCGCCGCCCCCTGTCGATCATGCGCGCCAACCCGCAAGGGGAATGGATCGAATTTCTTTTCAAGGCTGTCGGTACCGGTACACGTGAACTAGCCAAACGCAGTATAAACGACTGTATCAGCGTTCTTGGCCCGATCGGAAATACCTTTCGTGCAGAACAACGGTACACTAGACCATTACTGCTTGGCGGTGGTGTGGGCATTCCCCCGATGATCTTCCTTGCCGAGGAACTGAAACAGTCATCTGACTTTCAGCCTATGGTTATCATGGGCTCGGAAGTACCGTTTCCCTTTTCTTACCGGCCCTCGAAATTCCTTCTTCCGGGCATACCAGAGGGCGTCATTGCCGCCATGCCGCTACTGGAAGACTGGGACATACCCAGTCGCCTCGCGAGCCTGCAGGCATATCCGGGGTGCTATGATGGTTATCTGACTGATCTTGGGCGCATCTGGATCGAGTCAGTCGCCGAACAGGATCAGGGAAGCATTTGTATTTTCGCCTGCGGCCCGGAACCCATGCTCAGAGCCGCAGCAGACCTGGCCAGGGAATTCTCGATTCCCTGCCAGATATCAATGGAAGAGTTCATGGCCTGCGCCACAGGTGGTTGCGCCGGCTGTGTCGTTAAGGTTCAGAGCAGGAACGGACCCGCAATGAAGCGGGTCTGCGTTGATGGACCGGTATTCGATGCCCGTTCGATCTTCACCGGTCAAACCTGATTTTCCCCACCTGGCAGCGGCGTCACTTCTCTCCTCTGCTATCGTTCAACAGGTGTAGCGAAGAGAATTCCTGCCTGAGCGTTCAATCGGTTTCCATCAGGGAAATGCCGTCCAGCGACTCGGAGTATTTCTCAATATCACCCTGATCAAGCTTGATCATCAGGCGAACCTCATTGGCGGAATCTGCGTAATGGATGGTGTCATCGTAGGATATCTCGCCGGCCTTGTAGAGTTCAAACAGAGCCTGGTCAAAGGTAATCATGCCCTGCTGTCCCGAACGCTTCATCAGATCCTTGAGTTCGTGAACCTCACCCTTGCGGATCAGATCGGCTGCCAGTGGTGTATTGATCAGTATTTCCACACATACCCTTCTTCCCTTGCCATCCACTGTAGGAATCAGTTGCTGTGCAAGGAATGCCTTCAGGTTCAGCGACAGATCCATGAACAGTTGCTTGTGTCTTTCCTCCGGAAAAAAGTTGATAATCCGATCCATTGCCTGGTTTGCGTTATTGGCATGCAGGGTAGCAAGACAAAGATGGCCGGTCTCGGCAAAAGCAATGGCATGATCCATGGTCTTGCGGTCGCGAATCTCACCGATCAGGATCACATCCGGTGCCTGCCTGAGCGTGTTCTTCAGGGCAATCTCATAGGACTCCGTATCAATCCCCACTTCCCGCTGCGTAATTATACAGCCGTCATGGTTGTGCACATACTCGATCGGATCCTCGATAGTAATAATATGACCGGCGCTGTTCTGGTTACGATAACCCACCATGGAGGCAAGAGAGGTGGACTTACCTGTGCCGGTCGCACCGATGAAGATAATCAGGCCACGCTTGGTCATGGCCAGATTCTTCAGGATTGGCGGCAAATTCAACTCTTCGATGGTCGGTATCTTTGTTTCGATCCTGCGCAATACCATACCGACCTGATTGCGTTGATAGAAAGCACTGGCGCGAAACCTGCCAACCCCGGTTTCGCTAATGGCAAAATTGCACTCATGGCGCTGATCAAATTCCTCACGCTGGTCCGGGCTCATGACACCCAGAACCACCTCGTTTGCCTGCTCGGGTGTAAGACTGGTTTGCGAAACCGGCTTGATGCGACCATTAACCTTGATGCTCGGCGGCATGCCTGCCGTTATAAACAGGTCTGACGCGCCCTTGTGCTGCATAAGTTTCAGCAGTGAAGTAAAGTCCATCACGAATCTCCTGGATGCAGTTACATGAATGATTCCTTGTTGAGGGCCTTGCTCCGTGCATCATGCCGGCTGATCAATCCACGCGCCACCAGGTCCTGCAGATACTGATCCATGGTATTCATACCGGCAGCCTGTCCTGTCTGTATGGCAGAATACATTTGTGCGACCTTGTCCTCGCGGATAAGGTTGCGGATAGCGGGTGTACCGATCATGATTTCCCAGGCGGCTACTCGCCCCCCGCCGTTTTTCTTCAGCAGGGTTTGTGCGATAACCGCGCGCAGCGATTCCGAAAGCATGGAACGAACCATTGTCTTTTCGGCAGCGGGAAAAACATCGATAACACGGTCTATGGTCTTGGCAGCTGAACTCGTATGCAGCGTTCCGAATACAAGGTGCCCGGTTTCCGCGGCAGTGAGTGCCAGCCGTATGGTCTCGAGATCCCGCATCTCACCAACCAGAATGATATCCGGATCTTCGCGCAGGGCCGCTCTCAAGGCCTCGTTGAACCCATGCGTGTCACGGTGCACCTCGCGCTGGTTAACCAGACATTTTTTGCTTTGATGAACGAATTCGATAGGATCTTCAACTGTCAGAATATGGGCAAACGATTTGTTATTGATGTAGTCAACCATTGCCGCGAGGGTCGTCGATTTACCCGAACCGGTTGGGCCGGTTACGAGGACCAGACCCCGGGGATGTTCCGAAACTTCCTTGAAAATGGCAGGTGTGCCAAGGTCTTCAAGGCTGAGAATTTCCGAGGGAATTGTCCTGAATACACCACCTGCACCGCGATTGTGATTAAATGCATTGACACGAAAGCGAGCCAGATCAGGAATCTCGAATGAAAAGTCAGCTTCAAGAAATTCTTCATAATCCTTTCGCTGCTTGTCATTCATAATATCGTAGATAAGACCGTGTACAGTCTTGTGATCCAGCGCTGGCACGTTTATCTTGCGTATATCACCATCCACACGAATCATGGGTGGCAAACCCGCAGAAAGATGCAGATCGGAGGCGCCATTTTTAACACTGAAGGTAAGTAATTCCGCGATGTCCATACGATCTCCCCTACGCTCTTGCTCTGATCCTGATGTATCGGCCTTACGGTATTATTCTTGAAAATCAGCGAATTTCAGACTACACATATACGGTCAAACTATGAGATTATGTATCTATATAAAGGTATATAAAGTACGTCATTGATGTATGCAGCTATAGGAAAAGCCACCATGTACCAGGTATCTCGCACGCCGTATCACACCAATCATGAATAATCCAAGTTTCGCGTTTATCGGTGCCGGTAATATGGCGACCAGCCTGATTGGCGGATTGATTGCTAATGGATGCAAACCGGACCGGATTCGGGTATCCGATCCCGAATCCGGTCAACTTGATCGGTTGCATCGTAGTTTTCCGGTCCAGACACTGCAGAACAACAGTGATGTTGTCGCGAATTCGGACGCGGTTGTCATCGCCGTGAAACCCCATGATCTGAAACAGGTTGCAGAGGAAATCGCGGGGGCAGTAAGACAACATCACCCGCTGGTTATTACCATTGCTGCAGGAATTCGCGAACCGGATCTGCGGAGATGGCTGGGAGGTGATGTTGCGATAGTTCGCGCTATGCCGAACACGCCCGCACTGGTGCAAAGTGCCGCAACTGCCCTGTATCCAAACAAGGCAGTCGATTCAAACCAGCGTGATCTTGCGGAGTCGGTTATGCGAGCCGTTGGCCTGGTAGTGTGGGTTGATGACGAATCACTGATGGATGCAGTCACCGCACTGTCGGGCAGTGGTCCCGCCTATTTTTTTCTCTTTATGGAATTCCTGCAGGAAGCTGGCGAGGACCTTGGCCTGCCAGCGGAGACGGCAAGGCTGCTCGCACTGCAAACAGCTTTCGGTGCTGCGAAAATGGCTCTTGAGAGCAGCGAGGATCCAGAAGAATTGCGCAAACGGGTTACCTCGCCAGGCGGAACCACAGAGCAGGCCATCGGGGTTTTTGAACAGGGCAAGCTCCGCGAACTTGTTTTCAATGCATTACATGCCGCACATGACCGATCAGAAGATCTTGCCACTCAGCTGGGAGAATCAAAGTGAGTGGAAGTTATCTGACCAACCCGCTTGAATTTTTAATCAGCACCATCTTCAGTCTGTATATACTGGCCGTTATGCTGCGATTCTTGCTGGCGGCCTTGCATGCTGATTTTTATAACCCTGTCAGTCAGTTTCTTGTCCGTGTTACCAGTCCCCTGCTGAATCCCCTGCGCAGAATCATACCAACCATCGGAAAACTGGATACGGCTGCACTGGTACTGATGCTTGCCCTGCAGATGGCGTCCCTGACAATCATTCTGCTACTTCGCGGAAGTGATCATCTGTCACTCTCGGCTCTGTTTTTCGGCTCTGTTGTCGAGCTTCTGTCACTGTTACTGAATGTATTTATCTTTGCCATCATAGCCCAGGTCATTCTGAGCTGGATCAATCCCGGAACGTATAACCCTGCAACCACCCTTCTCTACAGTCTTACAACACCGATACTGGAACCCATTCAGCGCCATGTACCGCCAGTCGGAGGAATTGACCTGTCACCCCTGGTTGCCCTGATCGTTCTGCAGTTGCTGAAAATGATTGTAATTCCTCCACTGCTGCATTTTCTTACCTGAATTTCATCCGCTAAAGATTTCCCCTCTATGGCCGTCAACCGGCTTGTCAGGTCCAGCCCGGATTTATAAACGCGCGACAGGATACTCGTGCAAGGATCTGGTTTTAATGGATATTTTCTAAAACAGTGAAATACGGGCAGCCGATCTGATGATGTACAGGGAAGTACGAATGTCGCGGAAGGCAGGATGCCGGGAGCGACAATGTACAGGGAAGTACGAATGTCGCGGAAGGCAGGATGCCGGGAGCGACAATGTACAGGGAAGTACGAATGTCGCGGAAGGCAGGA
>JARFQV010000047.1 GCA_029287615.1 Pseudomonadota bacterium
GAGGCTTTCGCAAGCGCCGTGGAGATTCGACCCAGTATTCGAGCGCCCCGTTGCGGGGGTTGTGTCTGCAGTAGCTGAATAACCTCCGCGACAGGCGCAGACTCCAGCACGTCAATTGCCTCCTGGGGAAACCGGTCTATATAGGTATCTGCCAGGGCATGGGACAGTGCGCGCAGGTCACTCATGGTATTCCCGGTCTGTCGGTGATGTCCCAATGGATACCAGGGCCCCTAGCATCTGCGCTGCCGTGACGGAAAATAATTCACTCACTGTCACAAGCGCTCCGAGGCCGCTGTTGACTGCATCTACATGCAGAGACTTTTCCTGAAAACGACGCATACCTTTCTGACGAATCACACCCAGCAGAACATTGTTGCTGTCTATCACAGGCAATGCGTGGTATTCAAGCCAGTATGGGCTGTTGAAGACGGTTATGAGTGACTGGGCAGGCGACAGGCTGACGACATGCCTGTGCATGACCTGGCCGATAGTAATTGTTTGCCTTGCATTGATCAGCTCGTGCAGGGTTATCACGCCCGTTAGCTGCCCGTTAGCATTAGTAACGTAGATATAGAACTTCAAACCACTCCGAATCCTTTTTATGCGCCTTATAGCGTCCCTGACTGACAGATCCTGCGGTACGTTTGCCAGCGGCGCTTCCATGAGCGAACCGGCTGTGCCCTCGTTATAGGGGAGCAGCCGCCGAATAGCGTCCGCCTGACCGGATTGCACGGTATCCAGCAGTGATTCTCGCTGGTCGAAATCAAGTTGGCGCAGCAGCTTTACCTGAAGTTCCGGGTCTAGTCGGGCAAATATCTGGCCCACTGTAGCGGGCTCAATGGAAAGCAGACACTCCACGGCATAACCTGGAGAAAGGTGCTCGATAAGATGTTCCGCCACAGCCGGACTCGTGACTGACAGCAGTTGTGCGGCGTTTTCAGCAGGAAAGTCCTCGAGTATGTGTGCTGCATCTTCGGGATGGTCTCTCAGGAAAGCCACACTGAGCCGTGAGTGCGGATTCATCTCGACCCGGTGTTGGATATCTGCACTGATTCCTGTTCACTGAAGCGCTTGGCTGGAATCAGAGTTAGGCCGTTGTGAGACTCGATAATCAGGCTTGTTCGGGTGATGCGGAGAATTTTTCCCTCAATATCACCAATCCGTATCGTGTCGCCGGGGTTGTATGTCTGCGAGATAGTCTGCGCGGCCAGCATGTTGGCGATTGTTGTTCTGGCACCAAATGCAAAGGCCAGCGCAATCGCGCCGAGAACCACTCCGAAAAGAATGGCTATGAGAATGGTGAGCAGGGTATTGTCGATACCAACCTGTCCGGCAGCAACAGAAAAAACGATCAGCAGGACCAGTATCTGACCAAGGCGTCCAAGAATATCACCCTGCTCGATACCTGCGCTGATGCTCGTACGCCTGAGGACGGCTCGTGTTACTTCGGCAAACCACAAGCCGATAAAAAGTATCAACAGCCCGGCGAACAAACGGGGAAGATAGGCTGTGACCGCGGTCAGCAGTCCGGAAATAACCTCCAGTTCGAGAACCTCTGATGCCGCCAGTACGAAGAACAGCAGCACCACCCAGAATACGATACGGCTGGCGATAGTAGGCACTGCACTGTAGGAGCGAGGTTGTGCAACACGGGTGTCCATTGGCCGGGTGCGAGCCAAACGGGCAACGGTACGCTCGGCAATATGTGCCGTTACGTAGCGCAACAACCGGGCAACGCCCCAACCGAGAAGCAGCAGTACCGCTGCTCCGAGAATGGCTGGTAGATATTCGAGAATCTGTATTGCGACCTGGCTGATTGAATCAGTCAGGGTGGTGGTCCACTCCTTCAATTCAGTAATTGGACTTTGATTATCCATGGCCAGCTAATCATATGTTGCCAGTTGTTCTAATAGCAACAAGATCTGAGAAGTAGGCTCACATGATCTCTCGAAGAAAGGGTTTCCTATCGCTGATCCTTGTTCTTCAATGGTTCACTTCCCAGTCCTTTTCAAGTTGTTTTGCCACGAGAATACTTTATGAAACGTAGACCGAAGTTATCGGTAAATGTCCATCATCCAATGCCAGTTACGCGATATCTGATAGTGTCCGGGTAAGTCCATACCCGCCTCAGCCGTGGTAGGGTGACTGTTCGCTAGTGACAACTCAGCCCGGTGTGACAGCCATGACGATATCCCATGTGTAGGCGGCGGATCAGTCAGTATGTATGCAAAAGCGATTCAGTCGGAAATGAATACAAACCAACACGAAGGGTTCCTTCTCCTTTATGCCCGTTTTCCGGGTGCTCCGGGAGAAGGACAGGAAGCGGGGATATGAAATCAGGTAGTTACCATTATTTTATCCCCTCACCCTGTGGGAGAGGGAATTAATCGGCCGAATGTCCGATCGATCCGGCTTTTAGCCGTAACCTGCAGCCAGTGGCTGGCCTGATCAGTTTTTCAGGCGGCGATGTGCTGGATATTCTTTAGCTTGTTACCCGTCGCTTTCCTGGCTTCCTCCAGGTCGTAGTCAGCCTGCAGTCCCATCCAGAACTGTTCTGAGGTGCCCAGGGCACGTGCAAGCCGGAGAGCCGTATCTGCCGTGATGGCACGTTTGCCGTGGACGATTTCGTTGATGCGTCGAGGTGCAACATCCATGGCGCGGGCGAGACGATTCTGGCTGATACCCATTGGGTTAAGGAACTCTTCAAGCAGGATCTCACCGGGATGGATACTCGGTAATGTTTTCATGATAAATACTCCTGGTGGTAATCGACGATCTCGACGCCATCAGCATTGCCATTATTCCACGCGAAACAGATGCGCCACTGGTCGTTGATCCGGATACGATGTTGTCCTTTTCTTGTAGCTTTCAGTGCCTCAAGTCGATTGGCTGGTGGCGCTCTGAGGTCCTTCAACTGCTGGGCATTGTTCAGCATCCGGAGATTCCTGCGCGCAATCGCCTGAATCTTGCCAGGTAGCTTGCGTGAAATGTTGCCTTCCCGGATTCTCAGGGCTTCCTTGTCCTTGAAATGCCGGATCATGACCGGGCTGTAACGCGAAACGACATATAACGCAATACGTTATGAGTGGTTCCGCCGGAAACAGACCTTGCCGGTCTTCAGCTGGAGTGCTGGATAGTCGCAAAAAACTGTCATTTCCCAACAAAAAGGTAACGTGAAAGTTATCGAGTATTCCTGGTGAAAATATATTCTTTGCGTTAATCAGATGTAATACGTTGTCCTGGTCAAATAGACAATATACCCACGCAATTTTTTGTCATGGCACGAGATAGAATGCTATCTTTCATCAATAACCTAATCAGAGGAGCCACGATTTATGCCTGGGCACCGCCACGCTTTGGTCATCAAAAAACAGCAAATCGAAAATAATCTAATCGGTCTGTTTGCTGCGGTAATGGATGCAATGGATCAGGCAGTATCCTGTCTTGCTGGTGGTGACAAGGCAATATGTAAGGCTATCATTGAGCACGATGTTGAAATTAACAATACCAGGTACCTTGTTGAAGAAGAATGCCTGACAGCTATTGCACTTCATCAGCTTGTTGCTGATGATCTGCAGGGAGTGGTCGCCGCCACACGTATAGCAGGTGAACTGGAACGAATTGGTGACTACGCGTCTGATATCGCTTCCATCATCATGCAGATGACTGATACTGACCTTTCAGAGGTCGGGATTGCAGACTTGTTAAAAATCTCTTCTTTGTGCGCCAATATGATGGATGAGATTCTTGCTGCATACCGGGAGAAGAATGCAGAGAGAGCGATAACGGCTGCAAAGATCGATGATGAAATAGATGCAGAACATGCAAAGCTTATTGAAAAGCTTTTTTCGACAATGCAGTCTCGTCCGGATATTGTGCCTGATGCTTCTCGAATGCTCTGGATATCGCACATTCTCGAACGCTATGGAGACCACTTGACCAATATTGCAGAGCAGGTGGTGTTTATAACTGAAGCCAGGGTGGTCGAATTAGGCTGAGACTGGTGCAGGCTTTCACTGCGTCCCGGAAGTAGAAAGAAATAATCTGTACTTCCGGTGAGGGTTGAAAATGGACGACCAGACAGAATGTTGTCAGTGGAAGCGGTCTTGATCGTGGTTTCCTGTTGAACTGCTGTCTGGTTAAAGACGCCTTGATTGGCAGGCACATAGAGACATTTCCCCGTTGCACCGGTTACCCTGTTTCTGGTTCATGTTGAAGAGAGGCGTGTTTCATCATGAGTGCCACTGTTAAACAGCAGCATGTCCCAGGCATCGGAGTCCTGACTGTGACGCAGAATGTAGATGCCGTCATCGTCGCCACGTACCTTGAAGTAGCTGCAGGCCGGATCTAGCCAGCGGTCGACGATCTCGACTACCTTGACCTCGCGCTTTCCTATGAAAAAATGTCGTGGCGACTCTTCAGCGCGGTAACCGGAGTAACACCCCACTTTGACCGCGGTTACCTCCTCCTCATCCTGGCCGGGTTCGAAGAACTGCTCCTGGTCGTTGCTCATCTGATGTCCTCAATGCTGATCAGTGGGTCGTTGATCCATGTGCCATCGCAGCCGGGACACTTGCCGGGTTTGTGCAGTTTGTCTTTCTGGAAAAC
>JARFQV010000055.1 GCA_029287615.1 Pseudomonadota bacterium
GAAACGACCGGAGGCTACCTGCTTGATCCTGGAAACCCGCTCGGTGCCGAAGCGTTCCGGATCCTCTCCGCCCTCACCGGAATTGGAATAGGCACCGAGCCGGTTCATAGCGGCTGCCAGGGTTTCGTGCGCCTCGGGTGAGAGGGCACCGAGTGACATGGCGCCGGTCTCGAAACGCCTTACAATGTCATCGCCCGGCTCGACCTCCGCGACCGGTACCGCCTTGATATCATCCCGCAGCCCGACCAGATCGCGAAGCACCAGCGCCGGGCGTTCGTTGATCAGCGCTGCATAGCGCTGGTAGTCCCGGTACTCGCCGCTGTCAACAGCCCGGTGCAGGACCGTGACGACATCCGGGTTGAAGGCATGCCGTTCACCCCCGGCAATGAATTTCAGCCGCCCGCCCGGTTCGATTTCCCGACGGATATCCCGGGCGGCACGCGCCAGCTGGCGCTGGTCGGCCTCGAGTTCCTCGAATCCTGCACCCTGCAGTCGGCAGGGGGTGCCACTGAAACAAAGATCGATGACATCGCGATGCAGCCCGATGGCCTCGAAGAGCTGCGCCCCCCGATAACTGGTGATGGTCGAGATCCCCATCTTGGAAAGTATCTTGTACAAGCCCTTGTTGATGCCGCGGCGATAGAAACCGAGTGCCTCGACAATCCTCGCCTCATTGTCATCCCTGCTCTCGCCGCCATACAGCCCGGCGATGCTGTGATAGGCCAGGTAGGGATGGATTGCCGTTGCACCGAACCCGATCAGGACCGCGAAATCATGCGGATTGCGTGCGGTCCCCGTATCCACCACCAGGTTGGCATCACAACGCAGGCCGGCCTCGATGAGCCGGTGATGTACCGCACCGGTTGCCAGCAGGGCATGTGCGGGCAGTCGCCCCGGGACAGTATCCCGGTCCGTCAACACCAGGATGCATTTCCCACGGCGAACCTGTTCCACAGCACGCTCGGCAATCGATAGGAGCGCGCTGCGCAGATCCTGATCGCTCTCATAATTGAGGTCTATTCGGGCATGCCGGTAGCGAGGATCCGTCTGTTCCAGCAACTGGTTGAATTTGCTGCCCGACAACACCGGGCTGTTGACCACCAGACGTGCGGCATGCTGGGGATCTTCGACAAACAGGTTGCGCTCGACGCCGAAGCAGGTCTCCAGTGACATGACAATCTGCTCGCGCAGTGGGTCGATCGGCGGATTGGTCACCTGGGCAAACTGTTGCCGAAAAGAGTCGAACAGTGATCGAACCTGGGATGACAGGACCGGCAAGGGGGTATCATCTCCCATGGAACCAATCGCCTCCAGCCCGCCCTCGCACAGCACCCGCAAGACTTGATCGAGTTCCTCCAGTGTTACCTGGAACATCTTCTGCCAGACCCGGAGTTGGCCGGACGACAGTTGCCTGCTTCCCTCCATCTCCTCTTCGGGTCGCGATTCCAGACGAATGGCGTGCTGCTGCAGCCATTTACGGCACGGCCAGCGCCCTTTCAGGTCGTCCTCGATGATCTGCGGTGTCAGCAGCCGTCCGGTATGCGTATCGACCGCCAGCATGTCGCCGGGTCGCAGGCGCCCCCTGGCAACCACATCCTGCGGATCATACTCGGTGACACCGACCTCCGAGGCAAGGGTTATGTTCCGGTCACGACTGATGACATAGCGCGCCGGACGCAGGCCGTTGCGGTCCATCACGCAGGCGGCATAGCGGCCATCGGTGAGCACGATTCCGGCCGGGCCGTCCCAGGGTTCCATGTGCATGGAGTGATACTCGTAGAATGCACGCAGGTCGGGATCCATGGTCTCGATGTTCTGCCAGGCGCGCGGGATCAGCAGGCGCATGGCGAGAAATAGATCCATACCGCCAGCCAGCAAGGCCTCGAGCATGTTATCCAGGCTGCAGGAATCGGAACCTGACATCGATACCCAGGGACGGATGTCGTCCATATCGGGGATCAGCGGTGTTTCGAACTTGTGACTGCGCGCCTGTGCCCAGTTACGGTTTCCCTGAATGGTGTTGATTTCTCCATTGTGTGCCAGATAACGAAAAGGCTGTGCCAGCCGCCACTCCGGCCAGGTGTTGGTGGAGAATCGCTGGTGAAATACACACAATGAGGATTCCAGACGCTCGTCACGCAGGTCCGGATAAAAAACAGGCAGGTTGTGCGGCATCACCAGTCCCTTGTAACAGATGACCCGGCTGGAAAGACTCGCCACATAAAACGTTCGATCTTCCGCTTCAATAGCCTTCTTGGCGCGTCTGCGGGCAAGGTACAAACGCCGTTCCAGTTCATCACCGGCCAGATGCGGTGGCGCATTGACGAACAGCTGCTCGATCAGGGGGAGGCTCTCAAGCGCCTGCTGACCACAGGCATCCGGTTCGATCGGCACGCGACGCCAGCCGGCCACCAGCAATCCCTGCGCCTCGAGTTCGAACTTCAGTCTCCAGCGTGCCGCGGATGCGCGTTCCGGATCGCGGTCCAGGAACAGCATGCCGACGGCCTGACGGGAGGACAACTCGATACCAGCCGCCTGCGCACAGGCCTGCAGGAAGCGCCCTGGATACTTCAGCAGCAGACCGCAGCCATCACCACTCTTGCCGTCCGCCGACACCGCTCCACGATGGGTCAGCCGGGACAGGGCATGAATCGCACGGTGCACCAGTGCATGACTGCCCTGCCCGTCCATCTGCGCAATAAGACCGAAACCGCAACCGTCATGTTCAAATGCCGGTTGATACAATCCATCGTCTTCAGGTGAAATGATGGCCATCAGGGCGCACGCACCACGACACCCGTTACGGGATACCCGCAAGCAATGTGAAGGGAAAGAATAATCGGCACCTCGTCAATCGCGATATCACCAACACCGGCTACGGAAGATCAGAAATCATACAGCCCGTTCCTGCAACCCTGTATGTACCATTGTAGTCCCCTGATCCAATGGTTCAATCCGGTGAAGACCAGGTCCGCGCCGCCGGTACGGTCACTGCCGTTGGCGTAGCGTCAATACAGTTGATAGGCATTCATAGCTTGTATACGCATTCTCAAGCATCTGTCCTTGATCGTATTCAGGTAGTTCAGCCGGTCCCTTTCCGTCATAACCTCACCCGCAAACAATTCATTGAGACGAGCGATGATCTGCGATATCGCCTCCTTCTCAGCATCGCGTGGTGCAGCTGAGCCCAAGCCCGTTGTACCAGGTAGGGTAATACCCTCCCCACCCGCAAGCCTCAGTTTCTGCACCCGGATTTTCTTCAGCCGGTAGTGGGTCAGCTACACATCCGTCAAATCAATATTCTCATCCATCTGTTCCACGCGTAGCAATGGACGCTGCTGGCGGGCATGGACATTGAGCTTTTCCAGACCGCTATCGTCATAGTCCACGATCTGAGACATAAATTCGTAGAATCGGATGAAGCTGCCATGGAGGCTCAGGTGTTCACCACCCGGTTACGCAAATAGACCGGAACGGCCTCTTCGGGTGCTTTAGCACAGCCAGCCGGATATTCAGGTACCGCGAGCCGGGCGATATCACCCGCATGCGGTTCGGCATCCGGCAGAATGTCATCCAGACCGGATGACATTCGCGCGCTGACCTGTTCCCCGCAGACATTCCATCCATGACCGGCACCGGTCCAGCCGCCAGCATCAGGCAGGGGGATCCGCTCGGGTCTGACCACGCATTCCTTGCCGGTCAAAGCGGCGAGTCCGTTCCTGTTACGGATATAGGCACCCCAGTACACCTCCTGCTTGCGGGCATCCAGGGCCACCAGTACCCGATTGACGTTCCTGTCCCGAATCACGCCCTGCGCGATTGTTGCCAGTGTGGAGACCGGAATTACCGGCAGGTCTGCACCGAAGGCAAGTCCCTGGATGACGCCTGCTGCAATGCGAACACCGGTAAATGAACCGGGGCCGCGACCGAACGCAAGTGCATCGAGTTGCACCAGATCAAGTCCTGCATCGGCAAGCAGTGATTCCGCCATTGGCAGTATCAGGGCAGCATGCTGTTGCGGGGCCAGAATATGGCGCTCCAGGACTTCACCCTCCACATAGAGTGCAGCCGAACAGATCTCCGTTGCAGTTTCAATGGCCAGCAGACGTTGTGCGCTCATTGCCGAATCTCTCCAGTGCCGCTGCACCCGATATCAGGTCTTGTCTTGTTTAAAAAAAGATTCGATATCCGCAATTGATCGAGAATGGGGCATTTCGGGCAGACTATCAAGGAACAGGCGTCCATAGGATTTACCTTCCAGGCGTGGATCACAGATTACCAGCACCCCCCTGTCCTCGACATCCCGTATCAATCTTCCGATCCCCTGTTTGAGGGCAATGACAGCCGCGGGTAACTGATATTCCATAAAGGGATTACCTCCTTGCCGGCGTAGTGTTTCGATGCGCGCCTGCAGAACCGGATCACCAGGCGAGGCAAATGGGAGCTTGTCAATGATGACACAGGACAATGCGGGACCCCGCACATCGACACCCTCCCAGAAACTGCTGGTACCCAGCAATACCGCATTACCCAGTTGTCGGAACTGGTTCAGCAGTTCCCTTCGGGGTGCACTCCCCTGTACCAGCAAGGGATACTCGATATCATCCTCCAGCAATCTGGCAGCCTGCTGAAGAGCCCTGTGGCTGGTGAATAGCAGGAAGGCCCGGCCCTGACTGACGGCAAGAATTTCGCGCGCGTGTGCGATCACCGCACCGGTGTACCGGGCCTCATTCGGGTCCGGCATATCCGGAGGCAGGTAAAGCAGTGCGTTCCGGCTGTAATCGAACGGACTGTGCAGCTGCCTCGTCTCTGCATCAACCAGTCCCATCCGCCTGGTAAAATGACGAAAATCATCTCCCACAGCCAGCGTCGCCGATGTGAATATCCAGGCACGGGGTAGAGATTCAAGATGTGCATGAAAGATTGGTGCAACATCCAGGGGGGTCATGTTCATTCGAAAGCTGCGTTGCCGGGTTTCGAACCAGCGAATATGCAGTTCGTCGGAGGTAGAGGTCAGCATGTCCATCCTTTCACGAAGTGATTCGCATCTGCGCCAGCAGTTTTCCAGGCCCTGCCCCCGTGGAGCGGCGAGTTTCAGCCAGTCGCCCAGCGCCTCCAGTCCCTCACGCAACCTGTCCAGACTGTCTGTTACCCTGGCCTCTCCCGCTACCTCGGACCAGGGGGCACGCCGGTCTGTCTTTCCCAGCGTGAGGCGCAGGGCCTGAACCTGCTGCTCGAGGCGCCGTGCCGAATCCGGCAGGTCCTGCATGTCCCCGGCTTCACGCAGGTGTTCCACCATCACATCCCGCCCCAGTTCGAAGAACTGGCGGCTGCCCAGGGACTTTCCGAAAAACAGCGAGGCTGCATCCGGCAACTGGTGCGCCTCATCCAGGATGCACGCCTGCGCGCCAGGGAGCAGATCACCGAAACCCTCTTCTTTCAGGGCTAGGTCGGCGAAGAACAGGTGGTGATTCACGACGACGAGGTCGGCTTCCTGGGCGGCCCGTCTGGCCCTGACGACAAAGCAGCGGGAAAAATGCTCGCATTCCTGCCCGAGACAATTATCTGTCGTTGAGGTAACCCCCGGCCAGAGTCTTGAGTCCTCCGCAATACCTGGCAATTCCGAGATATCACCGCTGTCCGTCCTGCCGGCCCAGGTGCTGATCGATTCCAGATCGGAGGCCGTCTCACGGGTTTTGAATTTCCCTTCCCCGGCAATGGTCTCAAGGCGGTGCCAGCAAAGATAATTGGCGCGCCCCTTCAGCAGGGCGGTCCTGGCAGGAACCTCCAGTGCGGCACGGACCAGGGGCAGATCACGGTGATAGAGCTGGTCCTGCAAATGACGCGTACCGGTTGAAATAATTATCTTCAACCCGGAGAGCAGGGCCGGAACCAGGTAGGCGAAGGTCTTGCCTGTACCAGTACCTGCTTCAATGGCCAGCTGTCCCTGTCTGGAGAGAGATTCGTGAATGAGCCCGGCCATGGCCAGTTGGGCCGCGCGTGGCGCAAATCCCGGGATATGCCGCGCCAGTGGACCACTGACTCCCATCAGTTCATCAATCACGCTCATTGGCCGTGCCTGAGGGCTGTGGCTCACGGAGATTCCATTTGCCGGGCACGCTCATCGGCTGCCCTCGCCCCCTTTGTATCCCCCTGCTCCCGGCGGGCCTGGGCAATGAGCTGCCAGTTGCGTGCCTGGATAGCCTGGTTCTTACCGGCCAGGCTGTTCGATTTTCTGGCCAGATTCTCGGCCTGCCGATAGTCGCCCTGTTCGAGTCGCAGGTTCGCCAACCGGCTCCATAGCAGTGGATTGTGCGGTTCGATGCGCAAGGCCCTTTCCAGTGCCGCCGATGCCGCAGACAGGTCCCCGGCGTTCTCCTGCGCCCCTGCGGTATCCATCAGGGCAAGCACGGCGGGATTGGTTGGCGCCGAGGGCCTGGCGGGACGCGGCTGATTGGTCCTGGCCGAGGATCGCGGGGGAACGGGCTTGACTTGTTTCGCCTCGCCCTTCACCGGAGCCTGCGCACTGCGATCCTCTACCGGAGCGGAGGGCCCTTCTGGTGTACCCGCACAACCGGCTACAAGCAGTACGAGTATCAACCAGTAACCCCTGGGCCGGCATGTTGGTGATCCTGTCATTGGAACAACTCCTGATACCAGTTGCTTTTCTTTTGTCTGGTCTGACCCTGATTGGTGGCACAGGCCGCGAACTGTCTTGGTCCACTACCGATCAGGAAGGGCAATTCTACCGTATTCCGACAGCCATCATTGGCCAGCAGACTGTTTGCTGTATCGATTTTCAGCCACTCGATGCTATCCGGCATCATCGGTTGCAGCGGACTGGTATTGATCCTCTGAAACAGATCACCCCAGACCACAAGGGCGCCGGTCGATCCGGTCAGTCCCGATGACTGGCTGTCATCCCGACCCAGCCAGATTACGGCGAGGTGATTACCCGTATACCCGGCAAACCAGCTGTCACGCAGATCATCCGTGGTGCCGGTCTTTCCGGCAATATAGAGATCCGGTGACAGCTTTCTGGTCAACGCACGGCCCGTTCCATCCTGTACCGCAAACTGCAGCGCCGTGGTAATCAGGTAGGACTGCCCGGGATTGATGGCAGGCTCAACGGTCAGGGGATAGCGTTGCAAGGGAGACTTGTCCGCGGACAGCACCGCGTTAATCGCTCGCAGGGGAGTCCGAAAACCGCCGCTGGCGAGAGTCTGGTACATCCGGGTGACATCCAGCAGGGTATGCTCGGTAGCACCCAGCAACAGGGAGGGATACGGCTTGAGACCGTCATCGATGCCCAGCTTGTGCAAGGTATCGATCACCTCGCCAAGTCCCAGCTCCATGCCAAGCCGGGCAGTCGCGACATTATAGGAGTTGGCCAGGGCAAGGTAGAGTGGAACATCACCGTGGTATTCACGATCATAGTTGCGCGGAGACCAGACCTTGCCGTTGGCCGCGGTGTAGGTCAGCGGCCGGTCATCCAGCAGCGTCGCCAGCGTATACCCGCCGGGTCTTTCCAGGGCAGTCAGGAACACCGCCGGCTTGACCAGTGATCCGATCTGGCGTCGGGCCTTGAGTGCCCGGTTGTATCCCGCATACCTGGCCTTGCGCCCTCCGGTGAGGGCCAGTACCTCGCCACTGTCGGCTGCCGTTACGATTGCCGCGGCTTCCAGTTTACCGGTCGCAAGTCCACGCTCCTTTTCGAGCCGGGGTATGCGTTGTTCAATGGTCTGTTCCAGACTGTACTGCACCTGGGGATCCAGGGTTGAATAGATCTGCAAACCCTCACTGGTCAGGTCTTCTTCTCGATAGTCCCTGCGCAGCTGCTGGCGGACCAGATCCATGAAGGCGGGGTAGGCATTGACGGAATGCGGTACATACCGGCTCACGCCAAGCTCGCGCGAGAGGATTTTCCTGGCCTCCTTTGGGGAGATCAGTTGTTGATCTTCCATGATATCGATGACCAGGTTACGCCGTTCCAGCGCCCGTTTCCCGTACCGCCGCGGATTGTAGTAGGAAGGCCCCTTTACGATTGCCACCAGCAGGGCGATATGCTCCGCCGACAGCTCGTTCAGCGGTCGCTCGAAATAGAATTGACTCGCGAGACCAAAGCCGTGGATGGCGCGTTTCCCGTCCTGACCCAGGTACACTTCGTTGAGGTAGGCCTCCAGAATCTCGTCCTTGCTGTAATGTGCCTCCAGCAACAGGGCCATAATAGCCTCGTTGATCTTGCGCTGCAGTGTGCGATCACTATTGAGAAAGAAATTCTTGACCAGCTGCTGGGTCAGTGTACTGCCACCCTGCACCACACCACCCGCCCTGATATTGGCCAGCATTGCGCGCAGGATTGCCAGGGGGTCAATTCCGTGATGTGACTCGAATCCCCGGTCCTCGATCGCGATCAGGGTATTGATCAGCAATGGCGGGACCGAATGGTGCTGTACCAGCAAGCGGTCTTCATGATGAGCGGGGTAGAAACTGCCCACCAGCACCGGATCAAGACGCACCAGCGTCAGCTTCCCGCCGGTTTTACCGTCTTTCAGGCTGCTGACCTGCCCCCCGCTGAAGCTGACGCGGACGTTATGCGAGACCTCCTGCGCATCCCAGAAGGTAAATGGCCTTGATATGAAATGAAAGACTGACCGGTTTCTGGATACTTCACCCGGTCCGCGGGGACTGCGGACCGGCCTGTATTTGAGTTGGGCGAGTTCGTTTGCAAACTGCTCTGCCGTCATGGGGAGCCCGGCATATAACTCCAGTGGCCTGGAATACACGCGCGCAGGCAGGGACCACCGCTTGCCTTCGAACTGATCGCGTATCTGGTAATCCAGGTAGAAAATATAGAGCCCACAGGCAACCAGCAGGATCAGGAGAATGCGCTTCCACGGGATGCCGCGTTTCCTTCGTCTGCGCCGGCGTTTTCCGGATTTTCCGCTGAATGGCAGCCATGACCATTTTCGGCTGGATCGGCGTTTTCCGGATTTTCCGCTGAATGGCAGCCATGACCGTTTTCGGCTGGATCGGCGGCTCTTCTTTTTTCGGGATCGGCGACGTGGCATCGGTTCAGGGCAGGTTACCGGACAGGCCATGATGGACCATCCGGCGACGCCGGTCATCCTGTCGGGCCAGGGCAGGCAATGGGTCAGGATTTGTTCAGAAGGGTATCCGGTCACTGAAAAGTGGCTAATGGTACCCTAATTGTCCCCACGGCGGGAACCGGGTCTGGTGAACAGAAATGGCAAAACCCCCGCCTGTTATGGGGCAGGCCGGGAGCATTGCCATCTGATCCGGCGAGGTACGAGCCTCCACTGCGCTGTATTAGGGTTTCGGTATCCGGTTATTGCCTGCCGGTACCCGTCAGCACCTGTGTAATCGCCGCGTTACGGCCTGAACCGCTGATGCGAGGCTGTACAAAATATGGTTTATTGACAGCGCTGCTGGTCCAGAGAAAGGAAGTACGGGCGTGTTGATGTACCCGGTCGACCGCCATGGGCACTCTCTTCCAGAGGACGCCCGGGTGTCATAGTGCGTTACTTTTCTTCTTGCTGTCTTTACCTGCCTCCCTCAGGGGTACAACGGTGTCATGAATTTCGTCCTTGTAGATCAGTTCTCTCATAATGGAAACCAGACCCGCATAATTCTTGAAAGGCAGTTTTTTCTCGTTACCGATACTTTCCACGAGTCCTGCTACTTCCCCCGGTTTTTCCTCATTGCGGCGGTATATCCGGACAACATGACTCTCAAACATCTTGTTCTCTCCTGTACGGCAGCTTTTTATTCTCGCCACACCACAGTAACCGATGGATGCTGACAGATAGCATATAAATCCCGAAATCAGTATAAATACGTACCGGCAATGCCAATGTTCGCATGAGGCAGGCACGAACGGGTGCTGAACCGGGTGGTTAGCCCAGCCGGTGCCTGGTTGCAGGATAATGGCAGTAGTAACTAACCCGTGCTGATGAGCGGGTTCCTTCTGATCATGGTCTGGTAAATCTGTTCTGTTTCCGGCGCAGGTTTAATGCCCAGCACCACGGATAACACCTGCCGGCAGTGCCGGTAGACGGCCATGCCCTCGGAATATCGTCCTGTCTGCAGGTAGCAAACCATGAGGTGCTGGTGGAAGGTTTCTATCAGGTCATCGACGTCCAGTCCCTTCTGGTAGCAACTGATGGCCATGGACCAGTCACCGGCCCTTTCCCAGAACAGGCCCAACTCAACCAGTTGATGGATGAACTTGCTGCGCAGTCTTTCCCGGAGTGATACGGACCAGTTGGCGAGATCTTCGCTGTGCAGAAAATGATTCTGGTACAGACGTTGAAGATTTTTCGTCAATCTTCCCAGTATCCGGAAGTCATCCTTCCTGGAGGCGTACGGTAGCACAGCACTGATCTCACCCAGAATCCGCTCGAATGCCCAGACATCTACCCAGCAATTGCGATTATCCAGTGATACACGCCCGTCTCTCATAACCAGGGCCTGCTCGTAACCAATCAGTTTGCGCAGGCGATGCAGGGTTGTATCGAAGATCCTGTGGGCCGCGTCACCTTCTGAATCCGGCCACAACATCGAGGTCAGGTTTTCCTGGCTGACATCCCGTCCACCCATGGCGATAATAGCCTTGAGCAACTCGAGTGCGCGCCGGGGTGCCTTGCGACCGAACTCTATCGCCTCGCCGTCACGCACCAGTGCAAAACGACCCATGGTGTATATCTTCAGTGGCATGCCTTCCTGTACGTCTGAAGACCAATCATGATGATACCGGTATTCCTGGCTATCCGATTGAGAACCGGATTCATTTGCCAGTTGTCGGAATGGTACTTCAAAGCCTGGTAAATACAGTTGCGGGATCATGGCAGCCCCCTGATTTTGTGATTGTTTTCCTGAAGTCCTGTTAGGGAATGTCGGTTATCTCCGGCTGGCTATCCACCTGCTTGCCCTCGGATAACCTGCGCACAACCGATGGTAATCCATGCTCACTTACAGATAACTTAAGGATTCGGAAATTGCGCCCGATTGATGCCGGCGCGGGTACTGACTTGCCGGAGAAATGGCCGGTTCGCAAACCCGGCCGAATGGGTCCGCAAGGATTGGGCCCCGTGCCGAGGCATTTTCCCGCAATCCTGGGTCAGCGCACCCTTGTGTAGCGCAACGGAGAGGCACTCACGCTGTCTTGCCTCGTGGAAACCGGGCTCCGGCGCGTCGATCTGCCAGGCGTAAATTGGCCCGGACAGGGGGGTATCGCAGGTCAAACGGCCTTTTGCGATGATCTGCAGTGCAGAAGTGACTGGTAGATCTTTTGAGTTTCAGGTGCGGGCTGGATACCCAGGACGACGGAGAGCAGGTGGCTGCATCTGCGGTATATGGTGATGCCCTCACCAGGACGACCTGCTTTCTGGTGGCAGATCATCAGTCGCTGGTAGAAGGTTTCGACAAGATCATCAACGTCCAGCCCTTTTTGATAGCAAAGGATCGCCATGGGCCAGTTGGACTCTTTCTCCCAGAAGACACCCAACTCGATCAGCAGATGAATAAATTTCCTGCGTAATCTCTCACGCATTGATACTGACCAGATGGCGTCTTGATCGGCATCCAGAAAATGCTTCTGATAAAGCCTGAGGACTTTCAGGCTCAACCACTGCAAAATGGCCGGATCAGACGCTGTTGCCCCAGGCAGCATCCTTTTTTCGATGATTCTCAGCGTCCGCTCGAACGCCCAGACATCGACCCAGATACGATTGGCACGCAACGAGACGCGGCCGATCGCAACCTCGACTACCTTGTCGTCATCCAGCAGCTTGCGAAGCCGGTACAGGTTGGAATCCGTCAATCGTTGTGCCGCATCACCCTCTGAATCGGGCCACAGCACTGCCCCCAGGTGCTCCAGACTGATGTCTCTCCCACCAAGTGCGATAATGGCCTTGAGCATGTCCAGGGCCCGCTTTGGTGACTTGCGCCCGAAGCTGACCGGTACGCCATTGCGTACCAGGGAAAATCTGCCCAGGGTATAGACCTTGAGTGGCCACGGCCAGCCTTCAGCATCCACAGGGTAGATCGAGGGGTGCCGAATGGCATCGCTCATTGCGGCATTGCCGGAAAGCGATGCCGTGGTCGTTCCGATGTCTTCCTCCAATGACCGGGGATAGACATCAAAACCCGGGAAATTCAGTTGTTCTGACATTTTCAATGGCCAATGCGCCCGCCACAGTTTCAGTGCACCGGCATGCAGGCAGGCGTTATAAGATCATCCCGTATCTGGTTATCCCGACTGAATCCAGGGAGCCCCCACTCCCTGCCAGCCATGTGAGTTTTGGTTAGGTAATGATCGTGCAGAATCCATACCAAACAGTTCAACTTATTGTTTTTACGTAAATATTATTAAAATTTTTTCGTAATCAGTTAGACCGGGATACCAGGATCTGTAAAGTATCCTGACTGGACATATCCATTCAGATTATGATGGAACCTTATTTTTACCAGTGATAACAAAAGGATGCATACATCACACCGGCTCGGTGTCAAGAGCAGGGCATCACGAAAATGTAAGGAATACCGACAAGCTCGGAAGATGGATGAAATATCCCGGCTACCACGGCATCCGGGTCACATCTTCAGAGATAGGGATAGACCACGTTAACCAGCTCCATCGATTTCCCGGGTCCGGCCGGAGACAGTCTGCCGTACTGTGCCAGAATCGTTGGTGAAACCGGTCCGGCTATCCGCTCCAGTTCCGATAACCGTACCCCCTGCCGGACCAGATAGGCAAGATAGGTGTGACGAACCGTGGCGGCATGGACTGTATCGGGAGAGGCCAGACCGGAATCTATTGCGCTGCAGGTAATCCGGGCTTCCAGTTCCTGTGCATTCACCTCCACATCCCTGTCCTGCAGCCAGGCGGGGACACCGCCGCTCTGCAGGAAAGAGTTACCGAGCGATTCGGGAATGGCAAGCACGCGGGATGACGATCCCGTGACATGCAGTTGCCCCTGCTCCAGGTCCACGTCTTCCGGCTGAAGTGCCAGTATCTCATCCAGCGTCAGGCCACACAGCAACAGCGTGATCAGCTGCGTGTCCTGACTTCCTGACGTATCGAGCAGGGCCTTCACTTCAGGCACGGATAACTCTCGAGGCAGCATGCTTTCCAGGGCCAGCCCGGGGGCATGAGAAAGCACTCCTGGCTGGCTTCTGTCGGGAATGGCAGAGTGCCCGGCATCCGCATGGATACGTATCCCGGTTACCGAAAGCGGATCGCCGGAGGTCCGCCGGGAAGTCAGGTAATCAACGATCCAGACCACGAGCAGGCCCAGCAACAGGGATGCCGCCAGTGCAATGCCGGCATCCCTGGTGTAAGAGGGAAAAATGCGCTTGCTCGGCGGATAGGCTCGCTCCAGAACCCGGAGTGGCGGGTAACGGTCCTGGTTCTTCACATCGATGCGAATCAGCCGCTCCCCCAGTTCGCGGTAGAGTTCCTCGAGTTGCGCAAGTTCCTCGACGAGTGCCTCGTGCCTGGAAAACTGGGTAGTGAATTCGGTGACCTCCTGATTGAGGTCATCAATTTGTTGCTGGAGTTCGACCACGGACTGTTGTGCGGCTTCATAGGACTGCTGGGCATCGGTCAGCACGATTTGCTGACCATAAGCGCGCTTTTGCGCAATCTCGTTTTCCAGCTTCTCGAGTTGTTCCGGCAATACATTCAGTGATGGGTCCAGCGCAATAAAGTTCTCGGTAAAACGCTTGTCATTTTCCTTCAGTATTTCCCGTAATTCCTGCGCCCGGGCTTCCAGATTGACCAGACTGGATTTGTCTGAATCGGGTACCACTGCCTCGCCTCGTGCGATGGCTGCTTTGACAGCATTGAGGTTCGCCCTGGCGCTGACCGCCTCTTCATTGGCGGTATTGAGCGATTTATTGAGACCCTTCAGTCGCGCAATCGTCCGGTTATCCTCCCGCTCCATGGTGATAATGTCATTGTCCTTCCTGAAGTGATCGAGTTCGGTCCGCTTCTCCTCTACCTTGTAACCGTATTCCTCGAACTGTTCCTTGAGGGCCGTGGTGGTAGCATCGGTAGCCGCAGCCATTTGCCGGACACGCATTCTTTCATAGGCATCGATCCAGGAATTGACCAGTCCCGGCAGGATTGCGGCATCCGGACCCCGGGCGCGAAGTTCTACCAGATTGGTCTCCGGGACCGGGATAACCGACAACATGGACTGCAGCATGTCCACACTCAACGGGGATGTACCCGATGGCAGAATCAGTGCATTGACAACTTCCGCAAGCAGGGGCTGGCCAAGCAGCAGTTCACGCTGTATGGCCACATGCTGGATGTCTGCCTCCATGGCCGGTTGATCGATATCCCCCGGCGCCCGGGTAAGCAGGGAGGCACTACTCTGGTAGACCGGTTCCCGAATGAAGGTATAGACCAGTCCCGCTGCGAGACTCAGGGTAAAGACCAGGGTAAAGGTAATGAGCCTGCGTGACTGGTACCAGTGTTTTGAATCCGGAAGACCGCTTCCATAAGACGGGGCTTGTATGACTTCGATTTGCGGCGGGTATTCCTGCATGACAGGTATATTCGGTCAGTGAGGCTTGTGTGATTCAGCGGGATGGCTTGTCGGGATCATCGGTCGGTAGTAGACAGGGTTGTATTCCAGACCCGTCTCCCCCGTGCCTGTGTCGGCCGGTTCAGGAACTTACCTTAGCATCCGCTGACCGGGTGCGGGGAAACAGAGAGAGATGGGCCCGGTCCCGATACGATTCAGGCTATTTTGAAATTTTCATCAAGTCGCTGTCCTGCACATAGATGTGACTGAGGCACTCACCCTCCTTGTCATTGAACTTGTCAATTTCCCCCATATTGCAATGATCGGCGCCATGAACCTTTATATGGTCGATTTCACTGCACAGTATCCCGACAAACTGGATCTGTCGATACTGGTCGCGGGTAGGCTTCACAGAGGAAAACGATTTTGAGACGGACTCGTAACGAATACCCCCGGTCTTGTATACAGAAAACCGTGGTACCAGGCTCTTGATCTTGTAACCCAGGTTGTTATGCAATCGCAGTCCGATGGTGCAGGCATTACTCAGCTCGAGAATATTTTCGACCGAAAGAACCGCACTTTTGGACGGATCGCCTTCACTGGCCTCGACATATTCCCATGTCATGTTGTCCTTTAGCAGTACATGGCGACCGTCCCGGGTTACGGCTTCGATATCGGCCTTCGCCTCGATACCCAGCAACGCGATGAGGGCGAAAAAAACAGTTTGCTTCGTTGAGATCATGATAATTACCGAGTCCGCTTGTCACGATGGTTGTTAACTGGTGTACCTGCCACCCGACTCGTAACGACCTTGCCGATTGTCGCCAGAGCCCGCTTATGGCCGCTCCTCACGCCTTGCCTGAAGCGCATGGTCATTCTGCCAGTGTTGGCAAATGTGCAGGAAGTTTATATCAAAGAGTATCTTCAGAGTACCTCGTAATGCAATACCCGAACCCGGGCCCGGGACAGCCCTGCGGGGATCACTGCCCTCCCAGGACCATCTTTTCGATCAACAGGACATCGGCAGCAGTAATATCACCATCAGGCACCGGAATACCATTGACCCTGGGTGCGATATCCCCCCGGATCGACTGTAGTATCGTGGGGTCCAGTTCCCCGAGGGAGATCCGATGTCCCAGAGCCACATCGGCCACATTGATCCTGCCGTCTTCATTGAGATCCCCGTTGGCGGGCGTCTCTGACTGAACCAGGGGATTGCTGTTATAGCTGAGTTCGACATCATCGGCAAAACCGTCAACATCGGTATCGGTCGAGTCGGGATTGAGGTCCTGCCCCGGCGTGTAAATACCGGCCTCGCCGTCATAGGCAGCCTCGAAACCATCTGACAAACCGTCCCCGTCGCTATCCGCTACCAGCGGATTCGAACCGATCCGGATTTCCTCAACATCAGGCAGACCGTCATTGTCATCGTCTGTATCGCAAGGGTCGCCTTCCCCGTCACCATCCGTATCCACCTGGTTCGCATCCGCCGTCACGGGACAATTGTCATC
>JARFQV010000233.1 GCA_029287615.1 Pseudomonadota bacterium
GTTGAGGAGTATCCGAAAATTTTCCGGATCGATTCCATACTCGCCACGCAGCGGCCTGTCGAGGACGATAATGAGGCTAATCATCGACCCCACGAAAAACGACATTAGTCCGCCGAGTATGAGATGCGCCACCAGTGACATGTTAAACAGCCAGATCAGAAAGATACTGACCAGTGCACCAAGCATGACAACGTACCACATGATGCCGGGGATACCGCTCTTGGCACTCAGGAGCCGCAGCGCGCGCATTTCGAGGAACTTGTAGAATTGCTGAGTGCTTTCCTGGTGCAGGATAAATTCTCCTGCTCCCTTAGGCTGGAATTTGGTTAACTGTTCCTGCATACGGTTAATCAGTGGCAAACCGCCTTTAGCAAGTTCTCCCTGTTGCATTTGCGGCCACTCGTTGTTGATCACGAAACGGGTATAGTCACGCGCGCTTTCCTGTAATAGCCGACGCGCCTCTTCGGGATATGCCGATATGTTGCGGAAATAGGCAAACAGCGCGATACCCTCTGTCGTGATAGCCTGCTCGACATCGACCTTGTTCTGGTATGCCGCAACAGCCAGCAGACCCATGAGGATGCCGTAGAAGATGCCATAGATGGAGACCAGATTGCCGAGCACACCATTGATGTCACCCTGCGAGCGTATCAGCACTCGCAGGATCGGACGGATGAAGATCGCGCCAAGCCAGGTCAGGGCGACAAAGAAGCCGCAAACCAGCGTCGCCATGGATGCGACCGACAGATTATGAAGATTCTCAATCACGTATCAGTATAATGGCAATGCCACATTAAACAGGCAGAAAACCGGATGCTCGGCGCCGCAAGTCCGCACAGGACAGGCCTGGATTCCTGAATCGATGCGCGACTGCAGGAACTCGGCATTCGAGTCACGGTATTTGATCCCTGCGGAAACCGTCCGGGAACGGCTGATTTTCTCAGCGTCATGTCAGACAACGTCGCGAATCTGCAGCGCGCATTCAGCGCGGGGAACATTGATTAGCCTTGCTAAACATAAAGCCCCTGGTCGGGCCCTTTTGACAAGCGGCACATCGAAAAGTAAATGTGTATCGGGCAAAAATTTCAGTATTTAATGGTAAAACCCGAAATCAGACACTGTTCTCTGCCGGTGCAGTCCGTCTCCTAAGTCGCTGCAAGTCAGCGCCAGACTAATACAAGAACCGGGGTGCCTCGCCTGAAGCACCCCGGTCTCTGACGAGTGGGTATTACAGCAATCCCTTGTCAGCGACTGCTAATCGGCGGGTGTCACCGTCACCGCCATTGCCTCGGTATAGGTAATTGTGACGATGTCGCCCTTGTCCAGCTCCTTCAGGTAGTGCTGCAGATCCGGACGATGCGCCAGCGTTACCGTACGAATGCCGATATCAGGCGCCATGACCCTGACGAATTTCTGGATCGGATCGACGAACAGCACCTCGACGGTGCGCCTCACCTGTGTTCCAACTGCGCCTGCCGGCTTGGCGCCGAGTGGCGCTGATGCTTCTGCCATTGCAACATCGGTGCCGAGTTTGACATCACCCTTTTCCTTGACCAGTTCTGCAACTGCCGCGCGGTAATAATTGATGGTTACCTTATCACCAACCTCAACCTGGGGCAGGTTCTTGACCTCCTCACCGGCATAGACGGTCGCGGTATTGCCTTCTGGACCCTCGATGACAACGATGCGGTTCTCCAGATCGACGGCTGTCACGGTGCCTGTTTCCTCAACCATCAGCGCCCTGTCGAGACCGGCCCGTGGCTCCATGCGTGCTTCCGGGGTCATGTCGATCTTGTCCATTTCCGGATCATCCATGGCAAACGCGGTCATCGAAACCAGCAATAACGACCAGGCGATTGGCATAATACGCTTCTTCATTTTATGTCCTCCCTTGTGACATGATTGTGATACACATTAACTATAGTTGTGAATACGTTTCATAGCTTACCCACGAGCAACAATTTGTTGGGCAGCACCCGGATTCACACATCCCGGCTTGCCAATTTTTTGACGATCCAAAGACCCCGGTATCTCAGGGCTTTATCTGCCGGTTGTGTATTTATACCGGAACAACTCATTTTAGGAAAAGAAACTTTACCGAAAACATGGTGCTCCAGTCTGCTCCCCGCTCTGGACTTTTGACGTTCCAGCACGTCCGATTACTTCCAGCGGTCTTTCCTGTCTTCGTAGCGGTCCTCCCGGTTATCCTTGCGGTTATCGTGCCGATCATCCGCCCAGTCCTCGCGCTCATCCTCTACGCAGTTTTCACGGCGGGCTTCGAGCACTTTGTCCGAGCAATCATCGATGGCATCGTAACGATCCTTCCTTGCATCGTGTCGATCACTCCGAACATCGTGTTTGCTCTCCACGCGGTCCTTATGCGCATCAACCCGATTTTCGCGATGATCCTTTAAATCCGGAGGGTTTGCCATGGCCATTGAAGATAGCAGCGACAGGATGAGTGCTGCCTTGACTCCGGGAACTAATTTCATATTGACCTCACTCTCGCCTTTCGGCACTGCACACAATAATCACTACACCAACTGCAGAAATAATCGAAGCCGGGACTGCAAGGATAATCCATACCGTTATATATCCATTATTTTTCAAATCGTACTTGATCGATGTTCCGTTGAATTTAGCTCACTGGCCCTGCCATTGATCGTTCACACGGTATATGGCTGCCATGCCGTTCGTACTCATCAAGGTGACGCCACGTCTGCACCCACAACGGGCAGGCCGATTGTATGCGTGACCAGGCGGCTTGTCCGCAGTCCTTACCTGTCGGATAAAATTCCCTGGCGCTGCTTTCTTTTGCCACGGAACCCCAGGTACAGACCGCCACCTGCGGCCGTTGCCGAGGGCAGGAGCGCTGCAATATAGCTTTGCACCTTGCCGAGATTATCGCCAACCCAGCCGACACTCGATTGCACCCATTGATCCGCGGCCGGACCAACCACGCCAAACCCGGCCAGCAAACTGATCGCGACCACCAGCAAGGCGCCGACTATCAAAACGTGCTTCAATTTGCGCCTGGCAATGCGCCCGATGATCAGCCCGGCAAGAAAGCTGCCCGCCAGCGACATGACCGCCGGTGCATAGGGTTGCAAAGCAGCCGGCAATGAACCATTTTCCGGCCCTGTCAGCCACAGCCAGCCTGCACCGAGGAAAGCGACGACTGCGGCCAGAACGGGTTTGGATGCGAGAAAAGCGCCTGCGTTATTGTCGGGGGTGGCCCCACCATCAGTCCTTTTAAGCTTCCCTGGATTTTTCATTGCTATCATCAGCCCGTTACCGGAAACAGTGTCAGCTCACCTGCCCGAAAGCACCTTGATTCAGGCCTGTTCCGAGATACCATGAAATAATCACTCACACTTGCACATCGCAGACTAATCGCAAGGTGGTGCCGCCGCAACAACACAGGCTCCCTTACTGTGTCCCTTACTTGTACACCATGCGCCGCAGTCGAATTTATCGGGATGACCAATGTCGTTTTTTGTGGCTGTGAAGCTCATTGCTTCCGGGATTTGATTCCACCAGCATCCCGTCCGGCAGGCATGCCTCGCCAAACATACGAGCATTCGGCACACCCTTGTCATCAGTACCGATGTGGCAACCCGGCTTTTCAGGATCGATGCCATCGCTGTCCTTCCACCAGGAAGTGGTGCCCTCCATCCAGTCCGTTGGCTTGAAGTCGAAGGTACCCATGGCACCAGGCATCCCCTTAGCACCCTCCGAGGGTACTCCGGAAGCTCTAGCCAGGCTTGTTGACATCACAAAGCCATACCAAGAGCAACTAACAGAATGCATATGCGGGACATAACAGCTCCTCCAGAGTGTTGGTTTATATTGAAAGGCACAGCCACCCCATACAAAACATACAGACAACAAAACCGCTGTAAAAAAGCGATATGTTCATCAGCGGAATCAATGCCACCCGTGTTACAAAGCGCCTTGTTTCCGACCAGTCAGCAACTGACTGCTCCCAGAACCTGCCGCACCGAGGCTCCTGCCTTACTACCCGGTTGTCGCATGCGATATTTACTGATGGCATCAGTTCTAGTCCCATTGAATCCCTTCTCCCCTTCAAGGGGAGAAGGCCAGGATGAGGGGTGGGCATCAACGAAGCTCAACTGGCTGAATCATATACCCTCACCCTGGCCCTCTCCCGCACGCGGGAGAGGGGATGCGGCCCTGATCATCACAGGCGGTTTTCATGTTCCGGCTCCCTGTGATCCCGCAGTCACAACCTGTAATAAGATGCTTATACCGCTGGCCAGGTATTTTAGTGGGACAGCAATGTGTTGGCATATTTTTAACGCATAACCCGCTTATTTCGGGAAAAGAAATTTCACCGCAAACATGGTACTCCAGTCTGCGCCCCGCTCTGGGCTTTCCACGTTCCAGAAGGCCTGCAATTTGAAGTCGACGGGTTGCTTGCCAAATTTCACCAGGCGGCCGAACCCACCCCCGACAGGGACCGTCCAGCGGTTATCACTGTCTTTCTCCCAGTTCGCTGTGATGACAGGGGTAGAGGTGAGATACCAGCCCTTGTCAAAGTTGTAGTTAATGAAATACTGGAACATCATCTTGTTAACAGATTCGGCGTCATCGTCACCCGCGTAGGACCACAGGTTCTGTACCAGTGCCCCCAGGACCCAGTTCCCGGGCATGGAGAGTGCCACTGCGCCAAGACCAGCCGACCATTTGTCCGAGCCCAGACCCTCCGTATGGGTTGGAAATTCGAATACGGGACCAAGCCCCAGAATCACTTTGCTGGGCTGGGCGGGTGTGAAGAAGGCCTGATACTGAATGTTGCCCCAGCCGTCCCGCCCTGCATCTTCCGGTACCTCAACAGGTCCAAAGTCCACATCTTTCTCAGGACCGTTCAGATCGACATAGGGTACGATGAGCCGGTTGATAAGATTCAAATCACCCACGGAGATCGGGAATACAGGCTTGAGCAGGAACAGATTGGCATCTGAACCGTTAGGCATGCCGCTGTGATGCCATACCTCGACAGGCAGGCTGACCATGTCGCCAATCGGGTTTTGTGAGGCCTTCGCCAGGTCATCCGCCTGTGCAGAAGCTTGCCCGAGGACCGCCAGAATGAATGCAGGTAGACTGATCAGCCCGAAGCAGGTTTTCTTTGCACTCACCACAGCTATGCCTCCGGTGTACTTTGAAGTGCCAAATCCTTGTCAGGATGTGTGATAACCCTGCTCCTATACGTGATGCGAGATTCGCACCGGATATATAGCCGATCAGCATCCGGGCGAACAGGTGACAAGGGGTTAAAAAGTGCGAAAGCGGTGCAATGTAACGTGACATTTTGGACGTGTATAGGTTGAATAAACGCCATTTTCCCTGAAACCCGCCTCCATTGTGCGGTCGCTGCCACCGCTTTCCAGCCTGATCATGGCGGAATCCTGCCTAAATTAGCCACACTGACCTGAATGAATTCAGCTCATTTGCCCTTTCCCCAGCCAATTCAC